>NZ_JBXWXS010000002.1:0-162141 GCF_059431795.1 Salinispira sp. | reverse complement strand
GGGGAACAAGGAACTTGTTGAAGGACCGAAAGGTGATACTCCACAAGCAGGAAAAAAAGGAACAGGAAGTCGCATAATTTATATCAAAGACCGAAGGACCATGTGACATCTATGTTGACAAATGTCGGGTTTGCCAGACTGTCATCGGTAATGGAGGAGGTTTCGGGTACCGAAAAGATCTCCCAGAGATAATCCAGGGGAGAACCGTCAGGGTCGTTGGAGCCCGAACCGTCAAGATACACGGTTTCACCCTGAACCACCGTCTGATCGCCTCCTGCGTCCGCCACAGGTTTCTGATTGGACACATCATCGAAGGTGCCCAGAGGGTCACAACTCATTAAAAGAGCCAGCGCCGATATCAATATTGCAAACAAAATTCTTGTCCGTTTCATACTTTATCCCCTTGTTTCTCAACCCCGGGGAATCTTCAGGTAAAAGCCCGGGTTTTTTAGTCAACTATTTATAATGTAGCGCTTTTGCAGTTCTTTTCAAGATTCCTGAGAAAATTAATCATTAATTTTTCCTTGCAATATCCTAATGTCCGGGATAAATTGAGCGATATTTTTCGGAGAGGTCATGCATCAGAAACGGAAAACCCGGGCATATCACTGGTTTCACACAATTTTAAAGCTCAGCTTCGGCAGATTCCTCCGGTGGCGCTACCGGGTTGAAGCCACCGGGCTTGAGAATATCGGGAAGCAGCCCGGTCCCTGGCTCGTGCTTCCCAACCATGTGATGACCTGGGATCCGGTGCTGGTTTCCCTGTTTATCCGAAAGCCGGTGTACTTTATCGCCTCGGATGCCAATTTCCGCAATCCGGTGGCGTCCTGGTGGCTTCGAAGGCTGGGTGCCATCCCCACATCGAAACAGGCCACCGACCTTACCACCGTGAAGCAGATGCTGAGCTTACTGCGGGAAGGAAAGCATGTGGGGCTTTTTCCCGAGGGAGAGCGGACCTGGGACGGCGTGACACTACCCATTATTCCCGCCACCGCCAAACTCGCCCGCCTTGCGAAGCGTCCGGTGGTGGTACCGATCATTAAGGGCGGCTACCTCAGTCTTCCACGCTGGTCGTTTCAAAGCCGTCGGGGGCCCATCAGCATTGAGTACAAGCTTGCGATTTCTGCCCATGAGCTGCCCCGCCTTTCACTGGATGAGATTCAGGAACGAATACAAAGCGCACTGTTTCACGACGAGCATGAGTATCAGATCAGGCAGAATCTTCCCTATATTTCCCACGCTCCGGCAGAACCCCTGGAGCTGGTGCTGTTCAGCTGCCCGGAATGCCGGAACCTGAACTGCATGCATGGAGAAGGAGATGTATTCCGCTGCAGCAGTTGCGGTTTTACCACTGCGTTCAGTTCCTACGGGCGGTTCCGTGCTGTAAACGGCTTTTCCCCGCCCTTCGAAACCATTTCACAATGGTCAAAGTGGCAAAAGGAGCTGCTCAAGGAGAAAGTGTCGGGCTTGCTGGAATCCAACGGTTCCAGTGCGCCCCTGTTTCAGGATGAACCTGTGAAGTACGCCACAGGGTACAAGTTTAAATCCCTGAAGCACCAGGCAGAGGGGCGGCTTATACTGAAGGCTGCAGGCTTAGAGTTTTTTGCCCATGACGGCAGAGCAGTGCATACCTTTCCCTGGAAGGAAGTGCGGGCTTTAAACGTAGTGTATCAGAATCAGCTGGAGTTTTATTATGCCGGCAGACTTCAGGTGTTCACTTTTCCAGGTAGAAACACCTCAGGATATAAATATCTTGCAGCCGGAAAACTTTTCATACCCGGGGCAATGGAATCTGAATAAAAATCCATCCCAACGGTACAATGAAGGGACAGCCTGATGCATATGAACTGTTACAGGCTGATAAGACCAGTAAAATTCAGGAGATGTGATGAAGACAAAGAGATGGATATACCTGGGAGTTGTGCTGATTATCGTCATGAGCATCAGTTCATGTCTGCCGGGTGACGGATCAATTGAGGCAGAGAATCCTGCAGGATTTTTCTGGGGCGTTTGGCACGGCTGGGTTGCACCCATCAGCCTGATCGGAAGTCTGTTTACCGAAAATATCAGAGTATATGAGGTGATTAACAGCGGATTCTGGTATGACCTGGGCTTCTACATGGCAATTGTCAGCGGCTTTGGCGGTCTGGGATTTGCCCGGGGTCGGAAAAAACGTCAGGAATTCGAAGAGTAAGACTCCGGGGACCGCAAGACGGTCTCAGGCTAATGAAACCGGAGTGGCCGCTCCGCCTCTCTGGTTCCTTTTCGGCTCCCGTTTACCGGTCTCCGGCCCAGTGCTCTTGCTCGATGTTCCGGCTAAGTGTTTTGCTCAGTGTTCCGGCCCTGGTCTCGGGTCCCGTATTATGGCCCCGTTTTAGGGCCATTCCAATGCAGCCGCGCCCCGAGACCGGATCTGCAGCAGCTCCACGCTGTCATGACCGCATAAGCCGGAGAGATCCTGAATGAGTTCCGGGGCAATTTCCATATCAGCATAAAACTGCATGCTTCCTTCAAAGCCGCCGCCGTGCACCCGGATTACCGCGCTCTTTCCGTAGCGGTTCTCCACCATGCCGCCGGTGAGGGCCAGGTTTTGCTCCTTCACCGCCCCTGCTGCAGTGACATTCTGGAGAAAACGCATTGATGAGCTTCCAGATTCCCTCACAAGATCCAGATAATTCCGAATACGGTCGTGGCTAAGGGCTTGTGCCATGGCTTCCACCCTTCGATTCTCACGGAAAAAATGCATGCTTCGCAGCAGAGCCCTGTCACTGATAGATGGATCCCGCCGCAGTCCTGGTAGACGCTTATAGAATTCCAGCTCCGAAACGTCCGCCAGCCGCCCTTCCCCCATGACTGAAGCCACCGCCTTCATATCTTCCGGAACCGCAGCATACTCATGGGTAAGATCCGCATGGCTTCCGCCGGTATTCACAATTCCCAGCACATATCCCCGGGAAGCAAAATCGTAGTCCAAAGGCGAAATTTCCGGCGTTTCTTCATTGGTGAAATCGATTTCCACGATGCCGCCATGGGCGCAGGCGATCTGATCCATAAGACCGGAAGGCTTCCCGAAATGGATGTTTTCCGCGTACTTTCCCGCCAGTGCAAGTGATAGGGTGCCCGCTTCGCCCCCGTTGAACAGCTGACTGAAAATCTGGGCGATCATCACCTCAAATGAAGCTGAAGAAGACAGCCCGGAACCCGGGGGAACCAGCCCGTGCATGGAGGCGGAAAATCCGCCAATTGCGTAGCCGTTCTGGCTGAACCAGGCGGCAACACCCCGGATGAGAGAAGCGGTGCTTCCCTCCTCCCGGCTGCGGGGACTGAGATCGGTCAACTCAAGAACGATTTCATCGAAGCCCTGTGAGCGGACGATCACCCGGCCGTCGGACCGGGGAACCGCAGCCGCTCCAATATCCAGATGCACCGATGCGGCCAGAACCCTGCCTCCGTTGTGGTCGGTGTGATTCCCCCCCAGTTCCGTACGCCCGGGGGCGGATAACAGCCGGTAGGCTGCGGAAGTTCCGGAATCCAGACCGCTGATTTCCCCCAGGGCGTCCAGAAGCATTATGTAGCGCCGGCGCTGGGCGTCCAGAACGCCTGAAGCCTCCCCTCCGGCTGCAGGGGAGGAATAGAGGGATGCAAGCTGAGCATCCAGAGCGCCGTCCTGTACCAGACTCTTCGCCTGCTGCAGTGTTAATTCCATTTGCATCCTCACATGGTGCGGAAAAACTTGAAATGCTCTTTCTCTATTGCACCCAGTTCAGGCATGGGGAAGAACTTGGTTTTGTCCTGGGAAGCAAACATAAACCCATGCCTGATAATGGCAAAGCTGAACTGGTCAAGATTGCTATCCAGGGCAATGCCTTTGTTATGCTTATCGATATATTTCTTCAGCTCGTAAAAGCCATCCCGGAGTGTGGAGGGATGAATATTCCGTACTGGGCTGGGAGCGAAGGGGTTTTTCTCGAAATTATTGATGAACTCGACTAGATCCACATCAATCTGGGTGTAAAATTGTCTGGGTGCCGACTTGCTCTTGGTGGGATCGGTGATGTATTTTCCGAAGCTGGGAAAATCATGCTCGGAGAGGGCCATCATCCGCATGGGTGTAATTTCCGCATAGAGGCGAATTTTGTCTTTTTCATGCTCAGCATCATGGGGGGCCGCATCCAGCCCCAGGGCATGGCCCTCCTGGGTGACCAGGTAGAGACGCTGAATGGCCGAGAACTCAACATGTTCCAGAACCCGGTATGACTTGATGAATTTCGTGGCCTTCGGCCGGCCGTCCTCGTGGGGCACCAGGTCGGCATACACTTCATCAATGGGAAAATACTCGTTCCGGTACTCCGGATCGATCTGTGCGAAGATCACTTTGCCGCTGTAATGTCGGCTGGATCCGGAAGTATAATGTCTGGCGAATTGCTCAGGTTCCAGATGACTGCCGATCAACGCATTGTTGGGATACAAGGTCATGTAAAGATGTTTGGTATAGTCCATTTCAGCCCCCTTATTGCATATTCTTGAGAATCGGTGCGATAACCAGCGATACAACCGCCATCACTTTAATAAGAATGTTCAAGCTGGGTCCGGCGGTATCTTTGAACGGATCGCCCACGGTATCGCCCACAACCGCAGCTTTATGGGCTTCACTGCCCTTGCCGTGGCTGTCTCCCGATTCTATCATTTTCTTGGCATTATCCCATGCCCCGCCGGAATTTGCCATAAAAATAGCCAGCACCACGCCGCTGGCGGTTACCCCGAGGAGAAGCCCCAGAAGCATATTTACCCCGCCCAGGAAGCCCACAAGGAGGGGAGTTACAATGGCAATTACACCGGGAAGCATCATCTTTTTCAGGGCGGATGTGGTGGATATGTCCACGCAGCGCTTGTAGTCAGGTTCTTCAGTCTCCTGCAGTATCCCGGGTTTTTCCCTGAATTGTCTGCGCACTTCCTCAATCATGGCGAAAGCCGCATCGCCGATAGCGCTCATGGCCAGGGATGAAAAGAGATACGGAATTACCGCTCCCAGTAACAGACCGGATATTACCAGAGGGTTCAGGAGAGAGACATCTTCAAGGGTAATGCCAACCTGTTTTTGAAATGCGGAGAACAGAATAATAGAGGTAAGGGCGGCTGAGCCGATGGCAAAGCCCTTCCCGATTGCCGCGGTGGTATTCCCAACGGCGTCAAGTTCATCGGTAATTTCCCGCACTTCAGGGGGAAATTCACTCATTTCCGCCAGTCCTCCGGCATTGTCGGCAATTGGACCATACGCGTCCACCGCGAGCTGGATTCCCAGGGTCATGAGCATCCCAAGAGCTGCGATGGCCACACCGTACAGGCCGGCAAGAAGATTTCCCAGAATGATCGCGATCACAATCACCACTATGGGAAGAAAGCTGGAGGCCATGCCCACACCCATTCCGGTTATGAGGGTTGTGGCAGGTCCGGTTTCACAGGCTTTCACGATCTTCTTCACAGGGCGGGTTCCGGTTCCCGTATAGTATTCGGTGAGAAGACCGAGGCTGAGCCCGGCTGCCATTCCCAGAACCGATGCAATGAATATCCTGATATATCCGCCGAATTCAAAACTCTCACCCCGAAGTAAAAACCAGGCTGCAACGAAGGTGAACACTGCGGAAATGGCGGCTGCGGAGAAGGTTCCGGTGTTCAGGGCTTTCTGAGGGCTGCGTCCTTTCTTGATGCGCACAAAGCGTATCCCAATGAGGCTGGCCAGCACGCCGCTAGCGGCAAGAATAAGGGGAAATATGGAGAGTCGGAAACGCAGAAGTTCGGAACCCGCGCTGGCGGCACCAAGTATCATGGCACCCACAATGGAACCCACATAGGATTCAAAGAGGTCGGCTCCCATGCCGGCCACATCGCCCACATTGTCCCCCACATTATCTGCAATGGTTGCCGGATTGCGGTGGTCGTCCTCTGGAATACCCGCTTCAACTTTTCCCACCAGGTCTGCTCCCACATCTGCGGCCTTGGTGAAAATACCACCCCCCACTCTGGCGAAAAGCGCCATGGAGCTTGCACCCAGGCTGAATCCCGATACAATCTGGAGGATCTGCTCGGAGAAAACCTCAATGGAAAAATCAATAAACAGGCCGGATACAAACAGAATTACGAGTATTCCGAACATGGCAAGCCCCACCACGCTCATACCCATAATGCTTCCGCCGGTGAAACTCACTTTCAACGCCTCGTTAATGCCGGTACGGGCCGCATGGGTGGTTCTGCTGTTGGCGGCGGTGGCCACCTTCATGCCGATAAATCCAGCCAATGCGCTGGTCCCGGCACCGAGAACGAAACTCAATGCCTGAAACCGGAGAAGTCCCTGGTTTGAGACTGCAAGAAATACTGCAACGATGGCCACAAAGGGCAGCAGCACGCTGAATTCCCGGGTCAGAAACGCCATGGCCCCTTCGGATACATAACCGCTGATTCTCTTCAGCCGTTCATTCTCAACCGGCTGTTTGAACACCCAACGGGTGCGGTTCATCGCATAGCCCAGAGCCAGAACCGAGCCCGCCAGAAGGGCAATGAGTCCCATGTTCAATAGCGACATAGATTCTCCTTTTAAAAGTGAGAGGTAATTCAGTCTCCCACTATAGCAGTAGTAATGTTGTGTATTTTTGAAGCAACAGTGTAAACCGACTCCAAATATGAAGCAAGAAAATTGAGTGTTTTACTGAGGCAATTTCAAAAACCGGCAATTTTAGAAATTGGCAAGACCTTTGAAATCATAATCCCTTTATTGGTAATAGGTTATAGTTTCACCTATTACTCGGCATCTTTCACAATTCGATTTTAAACGATGCTCTATATGAAACTTTTTTGAACCGCGGTTCAAATTCAGCGCTTTTCCCCTGGTACACCGGCGGCTTTCCACTTAGCGGCTTGGGGCTTTCCCTTAGCTGTCTGGCGACTTTCCACTTAGCGGCTTGGGGCTTTCCCTTAGCTGTATGGCGGCTTTCCCCCGCCTCCTGCAGATGATATATTGAAACCATGCATGTACATTTTCAGGATAATTGGTCGGATGACGACAGGGAAGTGTTGCGGAGGCAACTGGATTCACACATCAGCTTGGGTTTCGCCGCCGATCCGGATGATATGCGGGCCGAAGTGCTGGTTGCCGGTAGACCGGATCAGAATCTGCTGGACGGGCTGAAGGGGCTGCATTCGGTCATTGTGCCGTTCGCCGGTCCGCCGAAGAATACCATTGCCCTGCTTGGGGAACGCCCCCACCTGAAGTTATACAATATTCATCATAATGCGGTTCCCGTAGCGGAGCTGACCCTGGGACTGCTCTTGTCCGCCGCCCGGCATATTCCCCTTCGAGACCGTTTACTCAGAACAGGGGACTGGACGGGATCCTACCATCTTCCCAGCATGATTCTCAGAAATAAACGGGTGCTCATTCTGGGGCGGGGTGCAATCTCCGGGGAGCTGGAGGCGGCTCTCCGGGCGCTGGGGATGGATCTGCGCTTCATCCGCAGCAATCCCCGGAAGGGAGTTGAGGATGAGTTTCCCCGGGAACGGCTGCATGAGCTATTGGAAGAAAGTGACGTTCTAATTTCCACCCTTCCTTTGAGCGATGAAAGCAGGGGAATGATCGCTGAAAAGGAGCTTGAACTCCTGGGCCCCCGGGGCATCGTGATCAATGTGGGCCGGGGCCGGGTAATCGATGAAAATGCATTGTACACCGCTCTGGCGGAGCGCAGCATCCAGGCTGCCGGGGTGGATGTGTGGTACCGCTACCCCCGGGGGGAGGGGGGCGGTGCGAACACCCTTCCTGCCGGTCATCCCTTTTGGGAACTGGAGAACCTGGTTATGAGCCCCCATATCGCCGGTGAATGGCCCAACCCCGAAGTGCAGAGGATGCGCCTGCAAGCATTGGCCCGGCGTATCTGCGATATTTATCTCCAAAAGCCCGTACCCGTTGTTGATACCCGACGGGGATATTAAAGCTTCATGGAAGATCATCCTCAGGCATTCCCAGATTTTCTCCCGTTTTTCATGAAATTTTCCCATGGATTTGAGGTTTCCCGGAATTATCGTGTTGAATTTCCTGTATCTGTAATATACTTGAATCCAAAGGCCGGATTCACTCAAAATTCCATTTTGCTTGATTCCGGGCAGGAGATCTAAATAAGCAATTATCTTTACCAGCGGTAATTGCTTATTTCTCACGGCCCTGGCGGCATCAAAAATCAGGATTTTTCATGTTGTCATGGAACATTAAATAACGATAGAGAAAGATTATTTCTCTTGTTCATTCTAACTGACACATTCTCAACAAGATGCAGCTTCAGAATATCTGTTGTAAAAATGCATCAATGAGTCTGGAACATATTCCCTGCGGCTGATCACCCGAGGGGCAACGATGCAACCTGGAGAAGATTATGAAACAGCACGGCAAAAACCAATCCTCCCTTATACAAGAATCCTTCGAAATTGCCCCCATACTCTATTACGGCGGATTGCTGATAATCGGTGTGGGGGGGACATATGGTCTCATTGTGGATGCCCTGGCCGGAAAAACGGCTTCGGTCATAAACAACGGAATTACCCTGGCAATTCTCCTTGTCAGTTTTCTTCTGGTGATAAGCAAGCGCAGCGACCGAAATAATGGTCTGGGCCTGGTTATGTATGCCACCATGTACACGTTCCTCAGCGAGATATTCCGTGTACTGGGCGATCCGGCCATGCTTGAAAATCAGATTTACAGCTCGCTGGTGATGACGGTGAGTCTCATTGCAATCGCCGGTTTTGTGGTTTCCAAATTTGTATCCATCGCCGTTTCAGTTCTCACTCTGGGATTCGTCGGGTATTTTGTATTCAGCTACGGCAGCCCGCTGCTCCAAACCAGAATGGTGTACTTTTCCCTGGCAATTGTGGGTCTGAATTACATGATAGTTTTTTACCGGGTTCAGCTGGAACGTCTGGTGAGAAACCTCCACAGAAGCAGGGAAGCGGAACGGGAGGAACGTCAAAAAGCCACACAGCTGCAGCAGAAAGCGGAAAAGGCGCTGGAACAGCTGCAAAGCGCTCAGAAAAAAATTATCGTCCAGGAAAAAATGGCCAGCCTGGGAGCACTCACCGCCGGCATCGCCCATGAAATTAAAAACCCCCTGAACTTCGTCACCAATTTCAGCGAATCCTCAGTAGATCTCATGGATGAACTGAAAGCCCACCTGGGGAAACTCACCTCGCATCTTGAACCGGATGATAAGGAGGATGTGGAGTACCTTCTTGATGAACTGGGAAAAAATATGAAGGATATTAATGAGCATGGAAAGCGGGGCGACCGGATTGTGAAAAATATGCTCATGCACTCCCGGGGTGGAAACAACAGCTTTTCCCGGGAAGATCTGAATATTCTCATTGAAGAGTGTGTCCATTTGGCGTATCACGGGATGCGTGCCCAGGATCAGAGCTTCAAATGCGATATTGATATGGATCTGAGTTCCAACACTCCCCACATCGATATGATCCGGGCCGATCTTTCCCGGGTTTTTCTGAATCTTATGAATAACGGATTCTACTCCGCGTACCAAAAATACAACGAGTCCGGAAACGGGGATTTCCTTCCTAAACTCACGGTAAAATCCCAGCTTTTGTCTCCGGAGGAAGTGCAGGTGATAATTGAAGATAACGGCCAGGGAATACCCCCAGACATCCTGGAAAAAATCTTCACCCCCTTCTTCACAACCAAACCCACAGGAAAGGGAACCGGGCTGGGGCTCTCCATATCTTTTGAGATCATCAGGGATGAACACGGAGGCCATATGGATGTTGAAAGCGACGAAGGCAGCTTCGCGCGGTTCATCATTAATCTTCCGGTAACCAGCAGGAAAAACCGCTGAATCCGGGGCTCAGCTCAGAGCACCGGGCACCAAATCAGGAGCCATGTATGGAGATATTAGTAGTAGATGATGAACCGGCAATTGTACGACTCTTTCAGCAGCGCTTCCGGAAAGACATCCGGGCGGGAAAACTGACCCTTCATTTCGCTTCCGACGGCGCTGAAGCATTGGAGATTTTCAACTCTTCAAAGGCTGAAGTTGTTATGATACTATCAGATATTAACATGCCGGGAATGAGCGGTCTGGAACTGCTTGAGAAGATCCGGGTAATGGATGACTCCATTCCCGTGTATATGATCAGTGCCTATGAGAACGAACAATATTCCCGACAAAGCACAGAACTGGGGGCAAACGGGTTTATTCCCAAGCCGCTGGATTTTGTGGGATTAAAAAAATTACTTCAGTTGGACGAATAATATGCATAATTTTCTTGTGGTTGATGATGAAGAGAGCGTGGAACGGCTGATCAGCCAACGCTTCAGGAAAGAAATTCGAAGCGGAGAGTACAGCTTTCACTTCGCCGGTGATGGCGAACAGGCCATAGAAATTCTCAGAGAATATCCTAATATCGAAATTGTCATTACAGATATCAATATGCCCCGAATGGACGGTCTCACATTGCTCAACCATGTTCAGGAAATCAATCCCATGGTGAAAACAATCATGGTTTCCGCCTACGGGGATCTGAAAAATATCCGAGCATCCATGAACCGCGGAGCCTTCGACTTCATTACCAAGCCCATAGATTTTGAAGATCTTAGAGCCACCATGGATAAGACAATCCGCTTTGTTACCGAATTAAAGGAAAGTCTTCGAACCGTCAAGGAAAATAATCTGCTCAAAATGTACGTCAATCCTTCGGTTTTCACCGCCTTGAACGGCGGCTCATCGTCGGCCCTCCACTCTTCCGAAGCCAGGCAGCATGAAACTTCAGGTGCAGAGGATGACGAAGATTTCACCCAGTTCAGCCAGAGAATCCATGCCACGGTGGCCTTTGTTGATATTTGCAGATTCACCAAACTCAGCGAAAACCTTCCCCCGGACAGTATTTCTTCATTGCTGAATTTATACTTCGATGAAATTGCCCGGACGGTTACCAAATACGGGGGCACCATCGATAAATTTATCGGCGATGCCGCAATGGTTGTGTTCCAGGAAGGAGATCATGTTCTCCAGGCGGTTCGGGCATGTCTGGAAGTCCAAAACAATCTTTCCCATCTTCTCAACCAGGAGATTGCACCGGGATTCAGCTATCCGGGAATCTCTGCGGGTATCAACTCGGGTGAAATGCTCAGCGGAAATTACGGCAGCCCCAGACTGGGCCGCCTGGATTTTACCGTTATCGGTGATGTGGTAAATACCGCGGCCAGGGTTGAAAGCAAGGCCGTCTGCGGTGATATACTGTTCCCTGGAAATATCAGCGGTGAAATTTCCGGAGAGTTTGCCGTTGAATCCACAGGCACCTACGATTTGAAGAATAAATCTCAGCCCGTGGAATTATTCAGAGTCTCCCGGAAATAACTGATCTCTGAATATCCAGGAAATTTCAAAATTCTTGATTTCGAAATTTTCCCACAGGCGTATATTACTCACAACTCAGGAGACTCAATATTATGAACACGCTTTCTGCATTTCAGGAACATGTGGGCATGAAGTATCAGATATATAACGGCTTATTTCTGAACCTGCCCTTCCCGGACGTACAATCCTCCGGCATTCTTCTGCCGGTTTTTACCTCATACTGTCACGACGCACTGGAAGAAGGCCGATCCCCAATCGAGTTGGTTGAGGAGTTCTTCTCCCAGCGGGTGGGTACCGAATCGTTCCGGGAGTTGAAAAATGACCTGTTTCGTTTCCTGAGACTGACAGAACGCCAGGTTGTACTTTTCGATGCAATGGAGGACTCTGCATTCACTCGAATTGTGGACACTCAAGGGCCGGGCTCCATAAAAGATACCCTCAACCGAGTCGAGCGAAGTGAAATTGTGGATGATTACCAGAAGCTGCTGGACGAGTACCGGGTGCGCATCGTGCTCACCGCCCATCCTACCCAATTTTACACCGACCAGGTATTAAGCATTCTGGTGGATCTGGTGGAATCGCTGCAGAAAAATGATCTTCAAGAGATCAATAACCTACTTCTCCAAATGGGAAATACCCGCTTTAAGAAACAGAAAAAGCCCACCCCTCTGGATGAAGCCCAGTCACTGATGTGGACGCTGGAAAACGTAATGTACAGTGTAATACCAAAGCTGCACGCACATCTTGTGGAGGACATATGCCCGGATGAGGATGCCGCACTCAATCTGCCTGCCATAATTGAGCTAGGATTCTGGCCCGGAGGCGACAGGGACGGCAATCCATTCGTAAACCATGAAATCACTACTGAAGTGGGGCAGATGCTTCGCCGGAAGGTGATAGGCAGTTACCTTGAAGATGCCAGGGATTTAACCCGAAGGCTTACCTTCGACGGCGTCCTGGAACGAATAGAAAGGGTGGTGGAAAAGCTGGACAGCACCCTGAATCCCGTGGGCAGATATCTCAACGTGCAGAAACTTTATGAAGCCAAGCAGGTTGAGGGAAAGGTGTTCCATGTGGAGGTATCCGACGAAGGATACAACAGCGCCGATGAGCTGCTGGAAGAACTCTTTGAAATCAGGAATCTCATAATCCGCGAGCATAACGGCCTCTTTGTACAACTGTTGAACCGGTTCATATACAAAATTCAGTGTTTCGGTTTTCACTTTGCAAGTCTCGATATCCGGCAGGATTCGGCAGTGCATACAACCCTCTGCTCCAATATTATTGAAGGGCTGGATACAGGCCGCTGGGGCAAACTCCATGAGCTTGAAACCCGAATGTTAAACGGGCAGGGCTATGAAGAAGCAGAAGAAGAACAGCGCATTGAAGCTCTGCTGCAAGCGGCGAAATCCATCGCGAAATTGGACCACCTCGGCAGGCAGCAGCTGATGGAGGAAATTCTTGACAGCCGCAGTGATGCCATCAGCAGGGATTGTCTGCTGAGTTTCAAAGCAATTCATGAAATTCAGTCCCGGAACGGGGAGAAAGGCGCCCACCGCTATGTAATCAGTCATACCGAACGTTCAAGCCATGTACTTGAAGTCTGGTTTCTCTCTCTGCTCAGCGGATTTGATCCCGATATTCTACCCCTGGATATAGTCCCCCTGTTTGAAACAGTTGAGGACCTTCATAACGCACCGGGTATCATGAACAGCCTCTATGAAATCCCGGAATATTCGGGCCATCTTGAAAACCGCAGCCGACATCAGCACATTATGCTCGGATTCTCCGACGGTACCAAAGACGGAGGGTATGTTACCGCCAACTGGGAGATTTACAAAGCCAAGGAAACACTCACCCAGACCACCGGAGATCACGGCTTCCGGGTTCTGTTCTTCGACGGCCGGGGCGGTCCACCGGCACGGGGCGGAGGGAACACCCATAAGTTTTACCGGGGACTGGGGAGCAAGATTGATTCAAAGACCATCCAGCTCACCATTCAGGGGCAGACCATCAGTTCGAGCTACGGTACCGAGGATATTGCCTCCCACAACCTGGGGCAGCTGGTAAGCGCGGGACTAGAAAATAATCTCTTCCCTTCAGACATCATGTACCTGAACGAGGAAGAACGAAATCTTATTGAGCGGCTCTCCGAACGGGCAAACGCCCATTACATGGCGCTGCGAAATCACCCCAAATTCCTGCCCTACCTGGAACACATGACTCCCTTGAGCTACTACGGCCGAACTAATATTGGAAGCCGTCCAAGCAAGCGGAGCAAAGAGGGCCCGCTGAACCTGGACAGCCTCAGGGCCATCCCCTTTGTGGGTGCCTGGAGTCAAATGAAGCAGAATATTCCCGGATACTACGGCCTGGGCACTGCATTGGAGGAGCTGATTAAACAGGGGGAGAAGGAAAAGCTGCAGAAACTGTATCATAACAGCCTCTTTTTCCGCACTCTTATGGAAAATTCCATGCAGAGCTTGAGCAAATCCTATTTCCCCCTCACCTCCTATCTGAACGAAGACCCGGAATACGGCGAATTCTGGAATATTTTGAAAAGTGAAGCTGAACTGAGCACCCGGAATCTTTTTGCCATTACCGGGCAAAACAGCCTGCTGGATACCGACCAGGTAATACGGGAATCGATTAAAATGCGTGAACGTTTGATTTTACCGGTTATTGTAATTCAGCAGTACGCCCTGCAGAAAATTCGTCAGCTTCAGGAAGATGCCGGCTCAGACACGGCTCGGTTCATGGAAGGTGACAGGGACAAACAAAAGGATGTTCTGGAAAAACTGATTATCAAGAGCCTCATGGCTTCTATTAACGCATCCAGAAATTCTGTTTAACACCTATAAATGAAGCGATGCAGAGATTTTCCGCCGGGGGGTCGGGTAAACCGGGTCCCCGGCATATAAAAGACCGCTTTTTCGCCGAAATATTCATTGATGATGCTGCAGAAATGTAAGGGCCTGGGCAAACGCCTTCTGATACGATCCAGGCAGACGGGATTCGGATCGGGTCAATTGTTCAGAACTATATAAATAGCAGCCCAATTGAAAGCCGCTGAATCTTCCCGGCAGGCTCTGCAGTTCGAAGCGCTCTGTATCTCCTGAGAACCCCACCCCGAGATGGATGAGCATCCGAATTTCATTGCGGACGGTAACAATTTCTTCTTCTTCCAATTGGAGAAAACGCTCCAGAGCATCAAGCATGCCCTTCGTGTAGCGGATTGAGTACCCGTATGTCTCTAAAAACCGTGCCTCCACGGTATCCATATCATCTCTGAGCATGGAAATATAATCCGCAGTTGCACTTACATTCAGCTCGGCAAGATCCTGTTCGGTCTTATTAATCCGGCTCCACAGCAGACCCAGATCAGCCTCGTCCACCAGTTCCTGGAGGATCAGGTAGCCTTCCAGCAGATCTCCGTTATGAATAAACGCCAGTGCCAAATCGTGTCGGGGACTTTCATTGGCTTCGGATCCCTCAATTGCCATTTTATACTGGATAATTGCGCTGTCGTATTCTCCGATATGTTCATAGAGTCGGGCAAGGTAGGTTCTCGCCCGCACATTATCCGGATCGATATCACAGGATTTCTTCAGGAGCTTCAGGGCGCGGTTGTCATCCCCTAATTTGAAATAAAGGTCTCCCAGCTCGATGTGGGCTTCCAGGTGGCCGGGGTCCAGTTTAATACAGGATTCGAACTCCCGCCGGGCGTTCTCATAGTCCCGATCCGCGCTGTAGCATAGCCCAAGCTGAAAATGCACCGGTTCGTTTTCCGGATCATTTCTGCTGAGGTCCTGATATATATCCTTTGCAGCGCGGTAATTACCCAAGTGCATGAGGTCCCGTGCCTTTCGTAGCGGATCCAATCCTCTCCCCTTGATGAAATTATATCCCATTCTGCGGAAAAAAAAAGACCCGGCGGGAAGCATTGCAAACTTCCGTCCGGGTCTTTGGTGCAGAGCAGAGGAAAAACTCCCCTGCCCTGCTGAAAAATGGATCTTTCCGGGAATTTTAGAGCTGCAGCATGTTCTGCACTGTGGAAATTTCCAGGAAGGAAGCTCCGGTTGAAGGGCCGAAGTTACCCGCCAGAACAAGAACCGTATCTTCTTTCTGCAGCAGATTATCCTTCACAAGGTGGTTCAAACTCTTATTAATGAATTTTTCAACCCCTTCCTGCCGGGCAGGCATATAGCTCGCTGTAACGCCGTAGGTAATTGCCAACTGGCGCATCACCTTGGGATCATAGCATTCCACGTAGATGGGAATATTTCCCCGGAATGCAGAAATATAGCGGGCGGTGCGCCCGGTTGAAGTATCGATAACAATTCCTTTCATGGGAATCTTTGATTCAGCTTTCACCGCGGTCCGGGCAAGGAACGCAGGAATCTGCTTGCTGGAGGCATCTACATCGATATTCACCATCGCATCCGTAGCTTCTTCGGCGGATTTAGCGATCCTCGCCATGGTCTGAACCGACTCCAGGGGATAATCCCCATACGCGGTTTCACCACTGAGCATCAGTGAATCGGTACCGTCATATACGGCATTCGCCACATCGCTTACCTCCGCACGGGTGGGGCGGGGTTTCTTGATCATGGTGTGAAGCATCTGGGTTGCGGTAATAACAGGCTTGCATTTTTCCCGGCACTTCCGGATGATCTTCTTCTGGATTGCAGGAATTTTTTCAGCAGCAATTTCTATTCCCAGGTCTCCCCGGGCAACCATAATGCCGTGGACGTGATCAATAATTTCATCAATATTTTCCACACCTTCCTGGTTTTCAATTTTGGCAATAATCTTTGATTCGCTGTTATGCTCATCCAGTATGTCCTGAATGGCTTTCACATCTTCTTTATTGCGCACGAAAGAATGGGCGATAAAATCTATTTCGTGTTCTATCGCAAAATCAATGTAGCCTCTGTCCCGTTCGCTCAAAGCCGGGAGATGAATATGAACACCTGGAACATTCACACTCTTCTTTCCCCCGATTTCGCCGTCGTTCTGGACTTCACAAATCAGGGCGTTGTCTTTCTTTTCTTTCACCACAAGAGCAACATCTCCGTCATCAATAAGAATCAGCTTGCCCACCGGAACATCTTCCACGAACCCTTCATAGTTCAGATACACGCATTCCTTGCTGGAAAGCTTATCGGGATCGCCCATCATTTTGATAATATCGCCGGTTTCTACGTTGATATCGGACTCTTTCTTCGTGGTTCGGACTTCGGGTCCCTTGGTATCCAGTACAAGCGGGATTGCATCGGATACTTTCCGGACATTTTCCACCACTTTCAGGCTGTCTTTATGCTCCTGGTGGGCGGTGTTCAAGCGCACTGCGCTCATTCCGGCATCGTACAGGGATCGGATAAAATCCGGTTCGCAATTCATATCAGATATGGTCGCGACTATTTTGGTTAACTTTTTCACGGTCGTACTCCGTTTTGGGATTGGGATTAATACACTCGGTACACCACGAAGTATAGTTTTTTCCAATACCACCGTCAATGTGAGGTACTGCTCCGAAGTACACCGATTGGCGGGTATTCTATCAGTTCAATCCGCCAGGGAGAACCCGTTTCGGCGGTTTTTTGAATGTCATTTAGCTAAAACCTTCATCCGTGTTGAATCTGTGTTTCTCGGTTAGGATGGCAGCCCCGTCTTATGAAATCCATGTTTTTCTTTTCCCCGGGTTTTTTGTATATTGAATTGAGATGAAACAAATAATACCGATTTTTCCATTGGGGGTTGTACTCCTTCCGGGAATGCAGTTGCCCCTGCATATTTTTGAAGAGCGTTACCGGCTGATGGTGGCCCGCTGCCTCAAACACGATGAGCCCTTCGGGATCGTGTATTACGATGGAAGCAGTTTTAAGTCCACCGGCTGTTCCGGAAAAATAACCAATGTGTTGAAAGAATACGAAGACGGCAGAAAAGACATTATTATTCAGGGTTCTGACCGCTTCACTTTGGAAAACGTTGATGATTCGGGAGAATATCTCACCGCTGAGGTAAAATTCTTCTCTGACTGCAGTACCGCAACCAGCTCTGAGGATCTTGAGCGGATGAAAAGCGAGGCCGTTGAAGCGGTCATAAAACTGGCATCCCTGAATAACCGGGAGCTGGACAGGAAGTATCTTGCAGGCTTGAACCCGGTGGATTTCAGTTTTCTGATATCCGCAAGCGATATGATGAATCTTGAGGATAAACAGGAAAACCTGGAAACCAGTTCAACGGCGAACCGGCTGCAGAGCATTATAACCACGGCTAAACGGGTAATTATGCGCTCCGAAGCTCATCATCAGCTTCTAAAAATCCTGGGAGATAATTCCGACATCCGCCATATATTCAACTGAAAGCAGCCGCAGCAAAAAAGACACTGGATTTCTCCACTTCGCATATACACCAATTCCATTTATTACTATACTTTTAGACAGCTATGATCCAGGGAAAAGAAACCGAGCAACAGATCGAAATGTATGAAAAGAAGATTTTCGACCTCACTCAGCTCATTGAAATCAGTAAAAGTCTCAACTCAAACCTGGATTATAATGCTCTGATACAATCCATACTGTATATCTGCATGGGACAGCTGAAAGTTCTGAAAGCGGGCCTTTTTGCCCGGAAAGATATCGGCAGCCAGGATCTGGTACTCCACAGAAGCCAGGTGGGTTTTGATATGCATGCCCATCAACAGTACGTAATCCATGAAGGGAATCCACTCCTGGATTATCTTCATGACCATCCCAAAAGCCAGACTCTGGAAGATTTACGCTCAGCACTGGGGGAAGAGCCCCTGGAGCCCGTATCCCAACTGCAGCCGGTTTTGATTATCCCCCTGCGGGCCAAGGATGTAATTAACGGGATTCTGGTACTGGGTGATCCGATACAGGAGACGGCGATCCCGTCCGAGGACAGGGACTATGTGGAAAACATCGCCATTCTTGCGGGAATTGCAGTGCATAACGCATTTCTCTATGAAATCACCACAACCGATGTAATGACCCGTCTGAAACTCAGACATTTTTTCCTGGATACCCTGAGCAGTCAAATCGCTCTCAGTAGGCGAAATCGAAAAACCATGAGTCTGATAATGATGGATATCGATCATTTTAAGACTCTGAACGATCAGTACGGACATGTTGTTGGAGACGAGGTGATCATCGGGGTCAGCCGGATTATCCTGGATAATGTACGCCAGACCGATATGGCCGCCCGCTATGGGGGTGAAGAGTTTGTTGTGCTCCTGCCCGATGCGGACCGCAGCACTGCCCTGGCTATTGCTGAACGGATACGCAAAGCGGTGGCGGATGCGGTCTTCACCTATGAAAAGGAGCAGTGCTCGGTAACCATATCCATGGGTCTTGCGGAATTTGACCCCTATGTGGATTTAAATACCCAGGTTTTTATCCAGAAAGCAGACAAGGCCCTCTATGAGTCCAAACGGGGCGGACGAAACCGCACCACCACTGCTGCCGACCTGGGCTGATGCCCGTCCCTTCTTGCTTTAATTCACGCCCTTTAGTATCTTCTTGCCATGGAAATTGCAAAAACACTGGACGAGGTACGCTCCAAGCTTGAGGTCTCTGTTTTGCCCCATGAGCTTGACGAAGCCATGGAAAAGATCGCGAAGATCCGTGCCCTGAAAAACGAAATGAATGTGGTGGTACTGGGCCACAATTATATGACCCCTGACGTCTTCTACGGAGTCTCCGACATTATCGGTGACAGTCTGGGGCTTGCCCGGGAGGCCGCCCGAACATCTGCAGATATCATTCTTTTTAACGGCGTCCATTTCATGGCGGAAACCGCCAAAATTATGAGCCCGGAAAAAACCGTACTCATTGCGGATATGGAAGCAGGCTGCTCCCTGGCTGAGAGCATCACCGCCGAAGATGTGCGGATGCTGAAGAAGGAGCACCCGGGAGTACCGGTTGTAACCTATGTGAACTGTTCGGCAGCGGTAAAGGCGGAAACGGATATCTGCTGTACCAGCGCCAATGCGGCAAAAGTGGTGAACTCCCTGGAAAGCGATGCAGTACTTTTCCTTCCCGATGCATATCTGGCGAAAAACGTGGCTCTTCAGACCGATAAGCGGATTATCAGCTGGGAAAAAGGTACATGCATGGTTCACGAACAATTTACCAAGAGCGATATAGATGCGGCCCGGGCCCAGTTCGAGGATCTGGTGGTGATCAGTCACCCCGAATGCGATACCGATGTGACCGGAGCTTCAGATTTTGCGGGAAGCACCAGCCAGATGGAGCGGGTAATCGCCGAAAGCGGAAAACAGAATGTAATGCTCATAACCGAGTGCAGCATGGGAGATAATCTTCGATCGGTATTTCCGAAAAAGAATTTTATCAGCACCTGTCAAACCTGTCCCCATATGAAGAAGATAACTTTGGATAAAATCCTCTACTCACTGGAAAACATGGTTCACAAGGTGGAGGTGGATGAGGATATTATCCGCCGGGGCCGCAGAGCGGTGGAACGAATGCTGGAAATCGGCTGATACCGGAATATTACTTCCTGTAAAGGGGGTGAATCTTCTTCCGGTAGTTTTCATACTGCTCTCCGGCATGGTAGCTGGAGCGGACCAGAGGACCTGCTTCAACAAAATCGAAGCCCTTCTCCAAAGCACGTTCCTTGAGCTCTGCGAATTCTTCGGGGGTCCAGTATTTCTGCACAGCCTGGTGGTTCCGGCTGGGCTGCAGATACTGCCCCAAATTCATCATTGACACACCCTGGGCTAGCAAATCATCCATGGCCATAAGAATCTCATCCCGGGTTTCCCCAAGCCCAAGCATAAGGCTGGATTTGGTTACAATATCCGGTGCCAGCTCTTTGCTCATATTCAGCATTTTCAGGCTCCGCTGATAATATGAACGGGAGCGGACAATGGGTGTAAGACGCTCAACGGTCTCCAGGTTATGGCTCATAATATCCGGTTTGCTCTCAAGTACGGCGGCGATGCTTTCCGGATCCGCCATAAGATCTGACGTGAGAAGCTCCACTCCGCAGTCCGGTGCAGCCTTCCGGATCTCCTGAACGGTCTTGGCCACAATGGCGGCGCCGCCATCCTTCAAATCGTCCCGGGTTACCATGGTAATTACCACATGGGCCAGCTGCAGTTTGGCAACCGAATCTGCCACCCGTGCCGGCTCGCCATGATCCACCGCTCCGGGAAGTCCGGTCTTCACCGCACAGAATCTGCAGCGCCGGGTACATGTATCTCCCAGAATCATAAAGGTTGCGGTTTTGTGCTTCCCCCAGCATTCGTGAATATTGGGACAGCGGGCTTCCTCACACACAGTATGCAGACGCTCTTCTTTTACCATCTTTTTGAGATCTTTAAAGTTGTCGTTGGTATTCAGCTGAATTTTCAGCCATTCAGGTTTGCGGGTCACCGGCCTGTTTCCGCCGGATTGCTTTCCGCCGGTCTGCTTTCTGCCGGATTGCTTTCTGCCGGATTGCCGTGGATCGGTACGTTTCTTCAACTGCTCTTCAGGTATGGTAAAGCTGTCTGACATATATATACTCCAATCTGTTTCCAGGATTTCGCGAATCGTTCTGAGTTTCTAAGCTACTAGATTTTTCTTTCCAAGGCCAGTATGAACCGCGCACCCGCGTACCGGATCTGAACGCCCGACATTCTGCGGGGAGAATTCGAGGCTGCCGTGCGGGGATTCTTAACTGGACTCACGGATAATCAGTTCCGGTTCCAGCCGAACGGTTTCAGCGAACCAGCTGTGTTCTTTTTCCGCCGCAATTCCCCGGACGCACAGCTCGTAGGCGGTTGCCCCCATTTTGCCCAGGGGCTGATGGATGGTGGTAAGTGCGGGATTGGTAAGGCTTGAGAAGGTGACATCGTCGTAGCCCACGATCCGCATATCGTCTGGAATGCTGATATTTTGCTGTCTGGCAGCCTTCAGCAGCCCCAGGGCAACCAGATCCCCTGCGGCGCAGAATATGCCGTCACAGCCTGCGTCCATGAACCGTCTGAATGTCATGATCGCTTCTTCGGGGTGGTAGGAGGGAATTTCCACAATGGCTTTCTCGTCCACCGCTATTTCCCGCTCATTCATTACCTGAATATATGTGTCATAGCGGGCTTTGGGAGAGAGGCTGCCGAGAGGATCATTATGGTACCCCACCAGGAGTCCGGGTTTTTTGCAGCCACGGTCTATGAGATGCTCAACCGCCTTTCTGGCACCGATGGTGCTGTCACAATAGACGCTGCTTACATTTTCAAACAGATCTTCAACAAGCACCAGGGAAACACCGCTGTCCCTGAATTCTTCAATAAAGGTATGACCCGGCCGCAGGTTTACCGTAATAACCGCATCCGCTCTTCTTCCCTGAAGAATCTTTTGAAAGGTCTTCATTCTACTGTTTTTATCTCTGTTGGAGGAATACAGCTGAATAGTGTACTCATCACCCCCGGCTTCAAGAGCCTCCTCCACACCCCGTATCAATTCCATCTCAAAAAGGGTGGAAAAACTTGCAGCCACCACCGCAATGGTTTTGGTATGCCCGCCGACCAGACTGCGCCCCAGAAATGCCGGAAAATAATCCAGGGCTTCCACAGATTTCAGTACCTTCTGTTTGGTTTCAACCGTAATCCTTGGGTCGTCATGAATTGCCCAGCTCACAGTTGTGTGGGATACGCCGGCGTGCCGGGCCACATCGTGGATGGTTACTTTTTTTGGCATGAATATTCCTAGACTTACATTATTCTATTTGCTGCATTATTTATTCTGGAGGAGGCAACTTCAGATATTCCTGCCACTAAAATTGCCAAAGCCCATGGAAATCAGCAGCTTCGGATACTTCCGGGTTACTGATTTCGAACTCATATAGAGATTCTTTGAAAATGGTATTTTGAAACAATCTCTATGATCTTAACAGAATAAGAGCAGTCCCGTGAGCTGTCAAGCTGATGCGTGGGATGCATACAGCGATAATCTTGATGTTTTCACTTATCTACTCTATAATCCTGCCTCCTAATAAGTTAGTCTACTCAGCAAAATTGACCAACGTATCCGGTTTCCCGGCGGAATTTTCGGTATTTGATGTAACAAAACGGCAAAAGAGGCATGCATGTCAAAGATTTCTACCCGAACCAGGGTTCATCACAGCGTACAGGAAGTACGAAACCTCACCGAAGAGAGTTATGTCCTCCGATTCGACCGCCTGGGAATGGATTTTCAACCCGGTCAGTATGTGAGCGTGGGACTCAAGGGTGATATCCATATGCGGGAGTATTCGATATATTCTCCCAGAGAAGCCGACTACCTGGAAATTCTGGTCAAGGAAGTGGAGGGAGGAGATGTTTCCCGGAAACTGAAACAGCTCACACCCGGTGATGAGCTCTATGTGGAAGGCCCCTTCGGCTTTTTCCTCATAGACGAGTCCCGCCGGGAAGACAAGCTGTATTTCATCGGTACCGGAACAGGAATAAGCCCCTTTCACAGCTTCTGCAATTCATACAGTGGATTGGACTATACCCTCCTCCACGGGGTGCGCCGCCTGAAGGAAGGCTACGAGCTGGATCAATATGATTCTTCCCGGGTGGTTCGCTGCGTCTCCCGGGAAGAAGGGGGCGATTTTCACGGCCGGGTGACCGATTTTTTGAGAGCCAATCCTGTGGACAGCAATGCAAGCGTGTACCTTTGCGGCAACTGCGATATGATCTACGAAGCGTATGATATCCTCTCGGAACAGGGAATTCCCCGGGAACGGATGTTTGCAGAAGTGTATTTCTGAGCGGGAATCTGCTCAGCGCCCTGTGACCAGGAAAACGGCTGCAGGGAAAACAGTTTCAGGGAAAAAGTCGAATCCAGGGAAATACAGATACCCCGGCGGCCTCAAGGACGACGGAATCAGCTGAATAAGGAACAAAATATGAAGTACCATATAATACATCTGGGTTGTCAAATGAACCAGTCCGACACAGAACGGATTCAGGCGGTGATCGAGGCCATGGGATACAAAGAGACACCCCGGGAGGAGGAAGCCGAACTTCTGGGTATTGTAGCCTGTTCCGTTCGGCAGAAAGCCATCGATAAGGTCTATTCAAAAATCCATCAGTGGAATAAGTGGAAGAACCAAAGAAGCCTGCTCACCTTCGTTTCAGGCTGCATTCTCCCCGCTGACCGGGAGAAATTTCTGGACCGTTTCGATCTTCTGTTCAGCATCAATGAACTGCCCGATCTTCCCGAAATGATCAGCCAGTACGGAATTACCACCCCGTTTTCCGGCGGTCAGTTTGCAAACGATATGGATCTCGCACCCGCCCCCCGGGCTCCCGGAGCTTCCGGGGGTCGACCGGTGGGGCCCATGTGGCTGAAAGATCCCAAAGAAAGCCCTGCCCTGAAACTTGCTGAACACCGGAACAGCACGGCGAAGCTCCCATCAGGGGAATCTCTGAACCATCGAAATGCTCTCTATGGAGATGAGACCCGCAGGGAGAACACCCTTTCTGCCATCCGGGCCATGCAGGATGAAGTTAAGAAACGGGGCGGTGGAGGAGAGATTCGCCGCAGCATTATTCCCGATGTCAAGGGTTCTCAGACTCCTGATCCCATGAGCGGGTTCTGGCATATCAAACCCCATTATCGCTCTCCCTTCGAGGCCTTCATACCCATCCAAAACGGCTGCGATAAATTCTGCACCTTCTGTGCAGTTCCCTATACCCGAGGACGGGAAGTATCCCGCCCGAGCGGAGAAATCCTTGCGGAAGTGGAAGATCTTCTGAAGCGGGGGTACAAAAGCATCACCCTGCTGGGACAGAATGTGAACTCCTACGGTCTGGACAAAGAGCGGGATGAGATCCGCTTCCCGGAACTTATGCGCCGAATCGGCGAACTGGGACGCAGCATGGGGAAGGAAGACGATTTTCTCGTATATTTCACCTCACCCCATCCCCGGGATATGACCCGGGACCTTCTGGAAATTATCGCCCAATACCGCTGTCTGGCCAAACAGATCCATTTACCCCTCCAGTCGGGGGACGATAAACTGCTCATAAAAATGAACCGGAACCACAGCCTGCAGCGATACCGTGAAATTGTAGATAATATTCGGGAGATCCTGCCTGAGGCCACCCTCTTTACCGATATCATTGTGGGGTTCACCGGTGAGACCGAAGAGCAGTTTCAGCGGACCCGACGCGCCATGGAGGAATTTCAATACAATATGGCATTTGTTGCCATGTACAGTCCCAGACCCGGGGCCGCATCCAGCCGATGGGATGACGACATCCCCCAGGATGAAAAAAAACGAAGGCTGCATATACTCAGCGAAGAACTCCAGAAATCCAGCCTGAGCTACAATCAAAGCCTGGTGGGCCGGAAGCTGAGAGTTCTGGTTGAGGGACGGGACAGAAGCGGCCGCTACCTTGCGGGACGAAGCGAGGGAAAACTTCCGGTGCGTTTTCTCCATGATAATGACACCCTCATTGGTGAGTTTGTACAGGTGAACATCAGTTCTGCAAGCGAATTGAGCCTTGAAGGGGAATTGAGTGAAGTGCTCAGCTCCGGGGAGGTTCTCCATGCCTGATCTAGAGCACGCAGATTTACCCCCCGCAGCCCGCAACAGCTCAATCACCTCCAGCGAGGGGGGTACACCTACCGTATCCTTCAATACCCTGGGCTGCAAACTGAACCAGTACGAAACCGATGCTCTGGCGGCACGTTTTATCAGGGAAGGTTGGAAGGTGGTTCCCTTTTCCCGCAATGCGGATGTGAGCATCGTAAACAGCTGTACGGTCACCAACAAAGCGGACAGGAAAACCCGGAATACCATCAACAAAGCATTACGGCTGAACGGAAAAACCGCCCACATCGATCTTCCGGAAGCCGCAGAAGCCGAGGATTCGGGAATGGTGGTGGTCACCGGATGTTTTGTGGACAGCCACCGGGATGAGCTGGAAAAAGACGGCCGCAGTTTTGTGGTTGACAACGACAGAAAAAACTCAATTTTCGAGCTGGTGGACGCACACAGAAAGGGCGAAATCCTTCATCCCGAATCCCTTAAGGGGGACCGTTTCCAGTACGATGCATCCAGCCGGGTTTTCCGGACCCGGGGGATGGTGAAGATTCAGGACGGCTGTGACAATTTCTGCACCTTCTGCATCATTCCCTTTGTGAGAGGGCGGGCGGTGAGCCGTTCTCCTGAGGATATTTTCAGCTCCGCCCAAAAGATGATCGATGACGGATACCATGAACTGGTGCTTACCGGGGTGAATATGAGCCGCTACCGTCACGGTGATCTTGTCTTTGCCGATATTATCCAGGGGCTGCTGGAGCTGAACGGGGACTACCGTCTGCGCATCTCCAGTATCGAACCGGATCAGCTGGATAACCAATTCCTCGAACTGATGAATCACCCCCGAATGTGCCCCCATCTTCACCTCTGTCTTCAAAGCGGATCGGAAAAGATTCTTCTGAAAATGCGAAGACAGTACAGCTATGAAGAGTACCGGCGTATTGCCTCCAGGCTGAAGAAACAGCGCCCGGACTTTAATATCACCACCGATATTATTATCGGCTTTCCCGGTGAGGGGGGAGATGAGTTCCAGGAAAGTCTGGACGCGGTGACCTCCATAGGTTTCGGTCATGTGCACGCATTCAAATACTCGGTTCGGGAAGGAACCCGGGCTGCACGCATGGAGGATCAGGTTCCGGAAAACGAAAAGAACCGCCGTTCCCAACTGCTTCGGGTGGAAGCGGAGAAGGCGAAACGGGCGTACCGTCAAACCCTGGTGGGGAGCCGCCAGCGGGTTTTGGTGGAGCGGGTGAAGACCGTGAAACATGCTGACGGTACAACAGAATATCAGGCCAGAGGATTGGGAGAGCATTACGTTCCCGTCCGCTTCCCCCTCCCTTCGGGGATCGGGAAAACCCGGGCCAAAGCATTCGAAAACCGCTTCGCATGGGTTGAAACCACTGCCCTGGATGGCGGGGATGATCCGGATCTCACAGGGATTCTTTTGTACAGCCTGGAGGATTCCCCTCCTTGTCCCCCGGAATGATGATCCACATTCTTCAACTCGGCAGCAAAGCCCCCTCCCGGGTACAAAGGCCTGTCCCCGCTGATGGCGAAAACGCCCCTTCCCCAGAGCCCCTGAGAATAAAATCCGCCCTGGGGCTGATATCTGGAGGACACATTCCCTTCGGCTGGAGTTACGCCTCCACTCCCCCGGGAAGCAAGCCGGGCATGTATTACTGGGAGCTACAGCCCCGGGGCAGCGGTTCCCGGCCTCCCGGCAACCCGGGATTATCAACCCATGGCCAATCAGACATATCAGAAAATGGAGCCGGCGAGCCGGATATTGAGACAGCCAGGAGAATGGCATACATTGCCGGCCGCACAGCACCGGGAGAGAGCACCCGGCAGACCGATCTCTTTGCCGCCCTGGCACATAGCCCGGATATTCCGGTTCCCGCGGCTATAGTCAATAGAGTGGTCCTTCCCGGAGGAGAGTATTACCCGGATATTGTGTTGAATCACGGGTTGGAAGA
This sequence comes from Salinispira sp., assembly GCF_059431795.1. NCBI lineage: Bacteria > Pseudomonadati > Spirochaetota > Spirochaetia > Spirochaetales > Spirochaetaceae > Salinispira > Salinispira sp. Next base: position 135,200 of record NZ_JBXWXS010000002.1, on the reverse strand, counting down.
GATGACCCTGGACCTGCGTATCCCCAGGGACATAGATTCCGGGGGTGCAGCAGGGCATCAGGAAGCAGTGCAACAGAAAGCAGGGCATCAGGAAGCAGTGCAACAGAAAGAAACTCAGCAGGAGGCAGGGCATCAGACAGCAGCTCCCGGTGAACCGGAGGAAAAGCTGTTTCTCAGGGAGTTTTACCGCTGTTTCACCCCCTTTTGCGCACCCCATCAGCTTCATTGTTTAGTTCTGAACCCCCGGATGGGTAAGCATCTGCTGTATCCTGCACTCCACGGCTTCATGACCTACCTAGACAACATCAGCGATCTGGAACGAAACCCGGCGGGGGAGGCATAAACCCATGCTAAGTTCGGTACATCAGTTCAGCCACGTCTATGTTGAACGGGATATCCTGGACTCACCCCTGAGCACAGGGGTACTCCAGCGACTGTACGATTCGGGGCAAAGCCCACGGATTATCCCGGTGAATCATTACAAAGATGTGTTTAACCGCCCGCGGCAGAGTTTTCGGGTACAGAAAAACCAGCCCGCTCTCATCCTTGCCCGGGAAAGGGAGCACTTTCTGTATGAAGGTAATGAGCGTATTAACTCCTGGAAGCAAAGCGGCCTATTCTACAATGCCCTGGTGCGCAATTGCGTCTACAATTGCGATTACTGCTTTCTGCAAGGCATGCATGGCTCCGCCCACAGCGTTATGTTTGTAAACAATCAGGATTTTATCCGGGCTGCAGAGCGCCAGTTGGATGAGGGCCCGGTATATATGAGCATTTCATATCTCAGCGAGATTCTTGCTTTCGAACCCCTGTACCCCTACGCACGGGAGTGGCTTGAGTTCGCCCGGGGACGGGAAGATTTCGCACTGGAGATTCGCACCAAAAGCGATTATTACCAGGCAATCGCAGACCTGGAACCCTCCCCTAACAGTTTCCTTGTATGGAGTCTGAGTCCCGAAGCGGTGAGCAGGGATCATGAGCGGGGAACGGCAAGTTTCCGGAACCGTCTGTTCGCCGCATCACGTGCTGCGCAAGACGGCTGGCCGTTAAAGCTTACATTCGATCCCGTTCTGGAAGTGGCGAACTGGCGGAAGCTCTATGGGGAGATGATCGAAGAAACCTTCCGGCGAATCCCTCCAGGTAGGGTACAGGAGGTGAGTTTCGGAGTATTCAGAATGAACAGGGATTTTCTCAAGCGGATCCGAAGCGTACGCCCTGATTCCACCGTGCTGTACGGGAACTTTCGGAAAAGCGGGGATCTTGTGAGCTACGCTCCCGACTTTATCCGGGAAGTAAGGGAGTTCATGACCGATCAGCTGAGCCGCTATGTTGATCCTGAGAAGATCTTTTTCGTCCACGGATGAGGCTCTCCCAGGCCCGGCTCAGGGGCTCCGCCTCAGGAGATTCGAGAAATGAGCGGGTGGTAAACACTTCCAGGTGATCCATGGCTCTGGTAATTCCCACATAGATCAGATTCCGCTTCTGCCTCAGTTCATGTTCCCTGCTCAGCATTTCGGCGGTGCTTAATGTGGGAAGATGAAACAGCACAACGGGAAAATCCAGTCCTTTTGCCGAGTGAATGGGGGAGATCCGGAGGGCGGAGGCGGGAACCTGTCCCGGGTCCGGCAACTCCCCGAATTCAAAGTCAGGATCCCGGATCGATTGAAGCTCAAGACCTGTCATATCAGGCAGGTCTTTACGAAGCTGATCCAGACGCCTGCGATCGGGGACAAGAATACAGATATTGCTTGGTTCATAGCCGAGAAAATCCACATACAGACGGATCCGCTCGGCCAGAGCACCGGTTATCCGAAGCTCATCCTCAAAACGGTGAATTACCGGAGGAGGGCCTTCACGGAATCCTGGAGGCGTTTGTTCCCCAGCTGCTTCGTTATCTCCGGAATCAGGCCGTTGAAACCCGGAAAGCTCCATATACAGCTCTGCAAATTCCTGTATGGGAAGGCTGTTACGCAAATTCAGGGAAAGGTAACGGCTTTTACCCCTGATATCGATCCCTGCCCTGGCAAAGGGTGATTGCAGCCCATAGATGCTTTGACGGTCATCGCCTGCCATGATCATCCGGGCAGTGATCCCCCGGAAAAACCGGAGCACCACCGGAGGAAGATCCTGAACTTCATCAATATAGAGGGTATGAAAGCGGGAAATCTTCCCTTTACCCGTTTCCGCCTCAGCGGGGGCCGGGGATTCTGAAGATCCCGGACTGTCCGGCGAAGGAAGAGCGGAGGAGAGCACCAGGGCGGCAAGATTCCGGGTGTACAGCTGCTGTTCTTCCAGCTGTTCCCCCAGCTTCTCCTGGATCCGCCACAACAGGGAGCGGTGAAAACCATCAAGCTTCCCCGGAAGCCCTCTCCTGGAGTACATATCATCCACATATTCTTCCCGGCTCAGGGCATATCCCCAGATCACCTCATTTATTTCAAAGGCAATTTGACGCTGATTCAGGATTGCAAACAGTTCACCATAGGCCTCATCTTCCAGCGATGAGATAAGAACATCCAGCGCATCCGGGAGAAAGCGGCCGTAGCGGATCTCCGCACCGGGCTGAAGCTTCCTCAGGTGTCCCGCAATATAGCTGTCTGCGGTTTGAATATGCATGTGCTCAGACTGAATTCCCAGAATTTCACTGATATATTTGTCGTACTTCACCAGCGTTCGGGCAAATGTGAACAACCCCAGCCGGGGCTCCTCTTCGAATCCCAGGGTGTTCTGGGCGGCCTGCTGCCGAAGACTCTCCAGGAGCACCACGGTTTTTCCGCTCCCTGCCGGACCCCTAATGAGAAGCTGATGCTCCCGGGCAATATCCGCCGCCGCCTCCCGCTGCTCACGGCTGAGTCGGACAATGCTCTGTTCGAAATCCCGTCTGGTACGGGTAAAAATTGAAAGACGGAGCAGCTCATCCCGATAGCTGTTCAGCCATTCAAATTCCCCCCCTTCATTGCCCCCGGAACCGGAGGCTTCCGTCTGATCCGCTCTGCGCCGAAGATCTTTAATCTCCATGTCCTTCATCTGAAGGGCAAGGCGGGCTTTCCGAAGTTCATTGAATTCCGCTTCCGCAGATTGACGGGTTTCCCAAATATCCAGGTTATCCCTGATCTTCTGCAGCTGTGTACTCTCAATTCCGCTGAGTCGGCAGAATTCCAGAAACGACCAGGTTTCCGCCTTGGCTTCATCGATACTCACTTCCTGAAATCTGCGAAGCACCCCCTGGAGCAGCTTGTGACTGGCCTCCATCTGGGATAGCCTACTGATCCCCCTGAGCCTCAGCGCCCGGCTATCACCGCCTGTGCTCAGCAAATACTGGCGGTACATTCCGATTTTCTCGGCAAAGCTGTAACTCTCGGGAGTCCGCCGTTCCCCTCCCCCGGCCTGTGGGGGTTCATCCAGTCCCAGGCGCTGATTCATCACCTTTTCAGCATACGAGTGGAGGCTGAGCATGAAAAAACCTGGGTCGGCTCCCAGCATGCTTACGAGTCGGCGAATTTCGCTGTGGGATTCTTCCCGGGCGTCATGTTGCATTACCCCTGAGTATACGGCAGGCCGGCGGGCTATTCAATAAGGTCGAACCAGAGCCTGTCCTGGAGGGAAGGATCGCTTCCGGGAGCCCACAAGCTGTCTCTGCAGAATCCCAACCGGCCTGGACAGTAGCCCATATCTTCACTGCTGTACTCCAGAGGAAAGCGGGGATCTGCAGTACCGTTGCTGAAGAGAGGAACCAGAAGCATATGTACCGGGTCAACCGCCTGAGGAGCATAGGTATTCTGTATGAGCACATCCATTGCGCTGTCCAATGAGCTTCTCAGAGATTCAAGGAGCGCCGTTCCCTCCAGACGCAGATCCGGTGAAGCTCCCTCTGGAATGAACAGACTCTCTCCAACTCCCTCCAGGAGGCTTCGGGGTGAGATGCGGAGATCTCCCGGGGTTGTGTACCAACTGGAGGATTGCATGAGCTCCTCCCGGTATGCTTCCCTCAACTGGGAGTTATTCAGCCTGATGCAAACTTCCCCGCAGAGACGGTTGATTTCCGGCAGCAGCAGCTCCCAGGCTGCGGGGGAAAGGAGCACCGAGCTGTTCCCCGGCTGTAGCGAACCATGGTCTACAGCATCGGCGAAACAGGACGCCAGAGATGAAAGATCCGGCACCCTGTCCCTACCTGCAAACTCGGCTTCCAGGAGCTCCAGCACCCGGAAATAATCCCTTCCTTCAAGGGGAAATTGGCCGGACATGCCCAGAAGCCGGGGAACGGGCCTCCCCCCTTCGGGCCAGGCGGAATAGATTTCATAGCTCAATTCAATAGAGGAACTGAAGCCGGAATCGAAACAGACGAGGTCAACGGCCCGAGCCTTTTCACCCAGCAGGGCGGCAAATTTGGGAGCATCCAAATATCGGCCTTCCAGACGGTCATAGAGAATTCCCCGATACGGAAGCCCCGACTCTCCCGCTACCACGAGCACCCGTAGCTGCTCTTCTTCCGTCCCTGCCATGCCGCACCAATCAAGGGCTGCAGCCAGGGCATCCCCGGGGCATTGGGCCTGCTCCCATCCGGGGAACGTCTCCTGCTTCCACTCCCCCTGCCCAAATACACTCAAGCCCTCGGGTAGCTTTTCGTGACCGGTTCTATCCCCGCAGGCATAGGCGACTCTCAGATCTCCGAAGCCGGAAAGAGATTTCCGGGCAGCGGAATACATTTCATCCAGGTCGGCAAGCACGGCCTGGTAATCGCCGTTATCCGCCCATGCAAAATAGAGGATCTGCAGCAAAGAAGAGTGGGTGCCTGTTGGATCGGAATCCGCTGACACGGGCGGACCATCTTCATCCAGCGGATGAAGAATCCGCTCAGGCGTACAGGCAAGGGGAGGGAAAACCAGGCAAATACAAAGCGAGCACAAAAGCAGCATGCTCGGCAGAGACCGGGAAAAATGGCGGAATGTTCCCGCCGTGTTATGTGAGTAGGGTTTCATACTCCCATAACCGGGAAATCAGGCCTCCTGATTGGAGTTGGCGGCACTTAAACGGGTAACAATTTGATTATTTTCATGAATCAGCTGCTTGAGATGCTCAACAAAGCGCTCAACATCTTTTAGAGACTGGAGGTTGCCCTCCACCACCTGCCGGATATCTGCGGCGGCGGCATCCAGTTCCTGCATTCGGTTTTGAACTTGGGTGCTTTCACCGGCCTGGTTGCGGGTCAGCTCCGCTGCCTGCCGGCTCAGATCCAGAAGGGTGGATACCGCTTCCTGAATATCTTTGTTGCCCTGTTCCTGCTCAACCATTGCCTGGGAAATTTCTTCATTCAGCCGGGCATTGATTTTCACAGCGGAACTGATCTCATGGAAACTTTCCATGGCCCGTCTGCCGCTTTCCAGCCCCTGACTGCTATAACTATTCATGGATTTTATGAGCTGGGTGATATCTGTCGCTGTCTTGGAAGCATCCCCCGCCAGAGCGCGCACCTCCGTGGCCACAACCGCAAAACCGCTGCCCACATCTCCGGCATGGGCCGCTTCGATGGCAGCATTCATGGCCAGTAGATTGGTCTGGGCGGCGATCTTCGCAATCTGGCCGATGCTCCTGCTGACCTCTTCCGCCGCCTGGTCGATATTTTCAATACCCTGGATCAGTTCATTCATATCCTTTTCACCGGCCGAAGCCTTCCCCTCCAGGATTTGGGTGCTCTCGGCAGTCTCCCGGGCATTTTTGCTTACCGATGCGATATTGGCTATGAGCTGTTCAACCGAGGAGGAACTGGCTTCCACTGCCTGATTCTGCTTTTCCAGATTAGCGGATGAGGTGCGGATATTTTCAATAAGCTTCTGAACGTCCGTGTCTGCCTGTTCAAGGGCGGTATGCTGCAGACCGGCATGTTCCTGAATCTGTCTGATGCCATGCCCGATATTCTCTCCCAGCCGTTCGGCAGTTGAACTGATCTGATCAAGCCGGGAGGAAAGCTCCCCTGCGTCCCGCACCGAACTGCCAATGGTGGAGAAAAGGGCAGCCTGGCTGTCGATAAAGGAATTCATATGACTGATAACCAGCCCCAGTTCATCGTCGTCGGTTACAATCAGTTTTTGCCGGCTCTCCGCCCGTCCCCGGGAGAGCTCACCAATCCCCTGCTCAAGGAGTGTGAGGCGGCTTGAATACGGCCGGGATTCAATAAATACAGCCAGGGCAGACATGGCGGTGATAATTCCCGCCAGGAGAAACATCTTACCGAAAAATTCCGTAAGCCGGGGCCGCAGCTGTGGGCTGTTGATGCTCAAATCCGGGGCATTTCCTTCCAGGGCCTGCTCCCAGAGTTCCATCCGGTAGTCGGCAACCGCAGTTGCTGCGGATCCCGCATCAGCATGAGCAGGCGCAAGCAGCTCCTCTTCCAAATACCCCATTGCCGAGGAAAGGAGCAGTCCAGTAGCGAACACAATAATTGTCATGGCCATCATGAACTGGCGTTTCTCCCAGGCATTTTTCCGGTGCCCCTGAAGATGGGTTCTGCCCCGCAGCCGGTAGAGGCCCAGACTGTAGCGTTCAAACAGGCGCAGTTCCACAAAGAGTGCGTAAAAGCCAAACGAAGCGGAGTACACCAGAATGGTAAGAAGATCAAAGCTAAAAAAGGGATTCCCAAGGGAGGAGACCCGAACCGCATACTGGGCGGATGGACCGAAAAGAAAACCCACGATATTCACCCCCACGAGAATGGCGGGAACCCGCTTGAGCTGCAGCTCCAGCCGGGATTCCTCCCAGGGTTCCAGGGTATCTCCACGCTTCAATCTTCTCTCAACGCCCGAAATTCCCGCCATTGCAATAAAGAGTCCAATGGAGGCAAGCACAACCAATGCGGTCACGATGAGCATAAAACTGCCGAATTGATGAAAATAGAGACTCCAGTCCCGCTGAACGTAAAAAATGCTGAAGTTCCACTGCAAAAAGGTGCTTATATAAGATACCGTCGCCACGGCCAGAATGGTTTTCCATCGCATAGACATATTATTCCCTCTTTCCCCTATTATGGCCTCTTTAAAGAAATTATGAAAGCAGAAATCAATATGCCGGGTTGTACATGAGCTGCTGTATCATGGCCCGCAGATCATCCGGATGGGGGTACCGGGCCAGATTCTGCTCATAGGCTTTTAACGCAACCGCTTCGGCGATGTCCAGGCTGATATTCCGCAGATCGGTGAGGGGCGGAAATATGGAGCCCCGTTCCAGCAGTTCACCCTTCACCCGGGCCGCAAGGGCATCGGCGGCGGCGAGAAACATGCTGTCGCTGATCCGGCTTGCGGCAACCGATATGGCTCCAAGCCCCACCCCGGGAAATATGTACACGTTATTCCCCTGGGCAGGCTCGAAGTGCCTCCCATTATAGTCAACGGGTGCGAAGGGACTTCCCGATGCGAACACCGCCCGTCCCCCGGACCATTCATAGGCCTGAGCGGCGCTGCATTCCGCCCGCTCGGTGGGATTGGAGAGGGCAAAAATGACGGGATGCTCCTGGACCGCCGCCATACTCTCCACTACTTCGCGGCTGAAGGTGCCGGGTACGCCGGTTGCCCCGATTAATGCATGGGGCCGGAACTCCCTGATTGCCGAAACAAAATCCCGGGCTTCAGAATCCACCGAATACTCGATATTCTGAGGGGTGAGGTCTTTCCGTGAACTGATGAGCAGTCCGTGCTCATCCACGAACCGAACCTGTTTCCTGGCATCCCCTTCACTCAAACCCGCTTCCATGAGCGCACGGGTGAGCAGATGGGCTATGCCCGTGGCGGCTGAACCGGCTCCAAGAAATATCACCCTGAGCTCTTCAAGGGGCGTAGCGCTAATACGGAGGGCGGCCTTCAAACCTGCCACTGCCACCGCCGCGGTGCCCTGGATATCATCATTAAACGAAAGCACCGCCTCCCGGAACCGCTTCAGATGATGGTAGGCGTTGGGGGTTGCAAAATCTTCGAATTGAATAAGGGCTTTCGGGTATTTATCCTGTACGGAAAAGACAAACTCCTCCACCAGGCTCTGGTATTCCCTGCCCCGCAGTCTTGTGTGGGGCCAGCCCATGTAGAGGGGATCGTTGAGAAGCTGGGTGTTATCGGTTCCCACATCCAGCATCACCGGCATGCAGCGTCGGGGGTCGATACCTCCGGCTGCGGTGTATAGGGACAGCTTGCCGATGGGAATGCCCATACCGTTGGCCCCCAGATCGCCCAACCCCAGAATCCGCTCACCGTCGGTTACCACGATAATCCGCACATCCTCCACCGGCCAGTTGTTGAGGATATCCCGGATATGTCCCCTGTCCTCGGGAGAGATGTAAAAACCCTTGGCGTGCCGGAAAATGTTGGCGAATTGCTGGCATGCCTGCCCCACGGTGGGAGTGTACACGATGGGCATGAGCTCACGGATATTATCCATGAGAACCCGGAAGAACAGACGCTCATTCCGCTCTTCCAGGGAGCGCAGGAAAATATAGCGCTCCATGTTGTTTTCTTTTCTCCGGAAATTCTCCATAACCCGTTTGGCTTGAAGCTCCTGGGAAGATATCTGGTAGGGAAGGAGCCCCCTCAAGCCCAGGTTGCGCCGTTCCTCCCTGGTGAAGCCGGTACCCTTATTGCTCCGTGAATCGTGAATTATTTCCATGCCTCTGAGAGGCCGTTCCCGCTCTGCCATGCTTTCATGGTAGCCTATGGAGCAGGCGGGAGCAAGCCGGGGGGGGTGAAATTCCCGGCGCCCGGGGGAGATTCCCGGAGGTTCTACAGAACCTTGGAGAGAAAGTCCTGAAGCCGGGGATGGGTCGGATGTGCAAAAAGTCTGGATGGAGGATTTTCCTCCAGAATTTCCCCTTCATCCATAAAAAGAATCCGGTTACCCACCTCTCTGGCAAAGCCCATTTCGTGACTCACAACCACCATGGTCATTCCTTCGGTGGCAAGGAGCCGCATAACATCCAGCACCTCCCCCACCATTTCAGGATCAAGGGCGCTGGTGGGTTCATCAAAAAGCATCACATCGGGATTCATTGCCAAGGCCCGGACAATGGCAATACGCTGCTTTTGTCCCCCGGAAAGCCTGGAGGGATACTCGTGGGCTTTATCCTCAAGACCAACCCGTTGTAAAAGCTCCATTCCCCGTTCCTGGGCTGCTTCCCTGCTCAGCCCTTTCAGACGGATGGGAGCAAGAGTGATATTACCCATCACATCCAGATGTGGAAATAGATTGAAATTCTGAAACACCATTCCCATTTTCTGACGCTGCTGATTAATGTCGTTGGTGCCTGAGGTTATATCCACCCCTTCAAAGAGTATTCGCCCCTGGGTGGGAGCCTCCAGAAGATTCAGACAGCGTAGAAAGGTACTCTTTCCCGAACCCGACGGTCCGATCACCACCACCACCTCGCCGGTCTGCACCTCAACATCCAGACCTTTGAGGACATGAAGCTCACCGAATTTTTTATGAAGTCCTTCTACGTTAATCACCGCTTCTCAGCCTCCTTTCCGCATTCCCCAAAAGCCGGGATATAGTTGACGTCAGGAGAAAATAGATTACCGCCGCAATAATCAGCGGTTCCATGGGACGGTACGTCGCCCCCCTGACAATTCCCGCATTGTACATCAGCTCGGAAATTCCAATGACGGATACAATGGATGATTCCTTGATCACCACCACAAACTCATTTCCCAAGGCAGGAAGAATATTTTTCACCGCCTGGGGAAGAATTACCAGACGCATGCTCTCCCGGTGATTAAAGCCCAGGCTGCGGGAGGCTTCCATCTGCCCTTTGTCCACCGCCTGAATCCCCGCCCGGATGATCTCTGCAACGTATGCACTTGAATTGATGGACAGGGCGATAATCCCGGGAATGAAGCGTGAGAGATCCACCCCCAAAAGCATGGTCTGGGGAATATTGATGGGTAACCCGTAGTAGATGATAAAAATCTGCACCAGTACGGGGGTTCCCCGGATAACGTTGATGTAGGCCTTGGCGGGAAACGATACAAGGGGATTTTTATTCAGCCGCAGCAATGAAATAAGCAGCCCCATGACTGTACCCAGCAGCACAGTGAAAAGGGCAAGAACCACCGTATTTACCGTACCGAAGGCAAAGTAGCTCCAATACTCCCTTAGAAAGCTGAAATCCATATCCGCCCTCCCATTTGCCGGAAAATAAAAATGCCCCTGCCTGTACTCAGCAGGGGCGCATCATAATTATGCCCGTCAGACATTTCCAAAAAATACAACGTGTCAGTTTGTAACATTCAGCTCATTGGCTTCTGCAACAAAACGGTCAATAGATCCATCTGACATGAGCCGTTGAAGGGTTTCATTGATACTGGCGAGCAGTTCCTCCGAGCCCTTTCGTACGGCAACCGCTGAACCGCCTTCAACATCCCCTATCTGAATGGGAGAAATCGCCAGATCATCGTTGGCCTGGACATAGCCATTGGCAACAGGAAGCTCAACCACCAGGGCTTCAACCTTTTCATTCTTCAGCTCCAGAACCAGATCGGGAATTTTCCCCAGGGCTACAAGACGGGATTCGGTCATTTCATCCTGCACCAGCCCCTCCTGAATGGAAGAAAGCTGCGCACCCACAGGTTCTCCTGCCAGGGCATCGATACTGGTATAGGTATCCGCATCCTCCGACCGAACCATCACCGCCTGCTGGGCGATGTAGTATACGTCGGAAAAGTCCACGCTTTTTTTCCGCTCTTCCGTGGGAGTCATACCGGCGATTACCATATCCACCTTACCGCTATTCAGAGCCTGAAGAAGACCGTCAAAGCCGATATCCTGGATTTCCAGCTCCACTCCCAGATCCGCTGCAATCACCTTGGCAATCTCGATGTCGAATCCCACAATGGTGTCCTTGCCGTCAATAATGGTATGAAACTCGTATGGAGCGTAATCGGCGCTGGTGCCCAGAATCAGCGTACCCCGCTGCTGAATGGCCTCTACACCCTCTGCTGAACCTGCTGCAAATACTGCAGTTGAAATACTGATGAGCATGAGTATGGCAAAAATCTTTTTCATGCTGCCTCCCTTTTACAAACTATTCTTCATGCTACCCAACAGAGCTGTATAAAATCAAGAGACAACTGTATATTTTTTACAATAAAGGGGATTCAGCCCGGCTCGTCTGAATAAAGATACGATTCGAGCCGACCAGGGAGCATCATATCCGGATGTTTCCAGGGAAGATATGATCAAACAGGGAAAGTGCAAGCCAGTTCACCGTACCGGTAAGCCAGGGGATGCCTCCCTGCCCGTCTTTTGCAGCATAATACCCGCCGTTATAATAATTCACTAAAACATAGGGTTCGGCCTTGGTTTTTGCCGGATCCTTTCGGAAGGGCAGAAGCCGAGAAAGATATTCCAGTGCCCCTTCACTGCGGCCTGCCTTCAGCAGGGCGTACACGGCAAACGCGGAAGCATGATTATACACTGCATAGTTTTCCCCCACCCCCGGTGCCAGACAGCTGAGATTTCCCACATCCGGATCGTATTCTTCAAATCCCGGATGGCAGATGAGCAAGCCGTTGTCGTTCGCCAAGCGGGAGAGCATGCCATCCAGTGCCAGGGAGGCTTTTTCCGGATCCCGTTCACCCATGCCGCTGATGGTAAACCAGGCCTGGGGGAGGAGGAATATCCGTTCTTCCCCTCCCACGGCACTGCCGTTCTCATGGTATCCCCGAAGGAACCATTCCCCGGTCCAATTATTCACAACCCCTTCATAGAGAGTGTCCTTTTCCTTCTCAGCGTCAAAGTCCAGCTCCAGCCCGTAGCGTTCCCCCAGGTCCTGGAGAATGGAAATGGCATAATACGCCATCTCGTTGAGCCAGAGGCTCTCACCCCGGAGGCCCATACCGCTGAGGGCGTCGTTCCAATCTCCCACCCCGATTTCAAGCAGGCCATGGGGGCCGTAGTTGAGGACATATGAAAGCCCCCTGAGCATATGTTCCCAGATGCTTGCCCGTTCCTCGCTCTGGAAAAACCCATGCTCCTCCAGCAGGAAGGTCCCATCGCCACCCTGATCAAGGTAGCGCTGAACCGCCGGGGGCAGCCACAAGGGGAGATCCCGAAAATCTCTCTCGTCGTTCATTCCCCCGCCGGTATTCCACTGTCGGAGACATCGGCCGTTATCCATCATTTTGCTGCAGAGGGTTCGGATCAGATCCGCTGAGCCCCCGGGATCAAAGAAACTCAAGCCCATGGCATCCTGGGCTACATCCCGGTATCCCCGGAATGTTGAGCGCACCATCCCCTGAGACTGTTGGATGATCTGGTAGGGAAGAAAGCTGGATACATATGAGCGAAGCCGGGGTTCGACCACCTGCAGCCACTCCTTCCGGTGGAGTTTCTCCTTCCATTCGCCGGGAACGGCCAGTGCCCGACGCTGCACCGAATCGGCATCGGGAAAGGTTTTACGCGATTCCTCTGCAGCCCCCTCCCCCTGGCCGAGGAAAATGTTGATCACCTGTGATTCACCGCCTTCCAGGCGAAGGTCATACTGGAACGATGCGGCATACGGATCACCTGCCGAGGGATTGTTCCCCAGAAGACCCTTTCTGATAGCCTCGGGATCCCGGTAATCTCCCTCCCCGGTGAATTCAACCAGACTCGATTCAAATGCCCGGGGGGGAACATCCGTGCGGCAGAACCCGAATACGGGTTTGGCATCGGTGCGGAAAAACTCAAGCTGATGGATATCGCTTCGGTAGCGGGAATTGGTGAACCAGCTGAAGTACACGGGATCTACGCCATGGGTATCGTAGAGAAGAAATTCCGCCAGGGTGAAAAGCTGAAAAGATTTCGCCTTCGGAGAGAGGTTCTCCGCCCGAATGCTCCAGATTTCATAACGCCCCTCTGAAGGAAGAAAATGGCTGCTCTCCACGGAGAGGGAATCCCTGGTTCCCCCTAGCGAAGTCATTCCCGGTTGATGGACACAACGGTATTCATCCAGAGGATTGGCCGTGGGGTAAAGGCTCGGATTCCACACCCCCTCATGGTCGCGGACATATACAAAGCGGCCCCTGTTGGGGGTGAAAAAGTCATAATTGGTAACCACCACCCGGGGTTCGGTGAGAGTGGTGGCAAAGCCGTCTCCCACATGACTGATTTTCAGGCCGTACTCTCCGTTGGAAATAAAATTATACCAGGGGCGGTATCGCAGTGGTGAAGTGAGGATAAACCTTCCATCTTCCATTCTCCAGTGTTCCGCGAATTTTTGTTCTGAGCTCATATTTTCTTGCTCTCCTTCTCACTGAAATAGCCGGTCTGGAAAATTGCCTCGGTAAGAGCGGTGATGATATGGGGGGTCAGCCCGCCGGTAACGATTACTGCATCGGAATAGGGTTTTAGAAGGGGGGCATCGTCGGGGCTTCTGGTGGCTAGGGAAATTATCCGTGGCTTGCGGTTTTCCCGATTTCGGGCCACCTGGGATATCTGCTTAAGCACCTCCAGCTGACGGTCAAAGCGATAAGCGTTCACGGTGGTGAAAATGAGCACATCCGAGACGAAGCCGATGTCGAAACAGGAAAGGATCTCCTCCTCGGTGGGGTTCCACGGCATAATCACCTCCTTCACATAGGGGAGGATTCCTGCGGATTCAATAGCCTGTTTCAGGGAAATATCGTAGAAATTGACCGTATCGGACATCACAAGACGGGCGGGGTTGGCAAGCACCACCGAAATCCGCTCCTTCGGACCGGGGGTAACGGGGAACATATTCATGGGATCATGATATTTCACCAGAGCTTCCCTGGACAATTCCAGGCTGATTTTATCCCCTTCTTCCTTACTGAACTCTTTGGTTTCTCCGACCCGGCCGATATCAAACTGAAATTTCTTTTCCAGAATTCGTCCCACCGACTCATCTATCCGCTCCATGGGAATTCTTCCTTCCTCCACGGCGGCTGCGATGGCGGGTATGAACCACTCTCCGGCCCCGGTAAAAATAACAAGGTCGACACCTGCATTCACCGCCAGAATCGCTGCTTCTTCCTTGCTGTACATATTCATGATGGCCTTCATAATGAGATCGTCACTGATCACCAATCCCTGGAAGCCCAAGGTATTTCTGATATATGAATGAACGGCGGGACTCAAGGTTGCCGGCAGATCTTCAAAACTCTCATATATTGCATGATGAGTCATTATTGCATCCAGTCCCTCAGAAATCGCCCGTTTAAAGGGCGCCAGTTCAACGGACTCCAGACGCTCCATGCTGTAGTCGATCCGGTCAAGAGCATGATGGGTATCCCGCTCGGTGAGTCGCTGCCCGGGGAAATGTTTGGCACAGGCCATAATTCCTGCTTCCCGAATACCCGATACAAAACCTGACCCCATATCCGATACCACCCGGGGATCTGAGGAAAACATCCGATTGTCCACCACAGGAACTCCGTTCCGGGAATCGTAGCTCACATCCAGGACCGGGGCAAAATTGATATTGATACCCGCATACTTCAGTTCTTTCCCGATCTGGCTTGCCGCCCGGGCTGCAAGCTCAGAATGATCGGCAAATCCCAGGGCCATATTGCCGGGAAATATGGTAACGCCCCGGTAGAGTGCGGAAAGCTGGCCCCCCTCCTGATCGAGGGTAATAAAAAGAGGAATTTTATGGTGACTCCGTGATCCGTGATCCTGGATTTTCTGAGAGAGGGTATGGAGCTGCTCGATATTATCCACATTAGCTCCGGAGAAAAATATCACTCCCCCAAGCAGACCCTTTTCCGCCTTTTCGATCAATTCAGGGGTAAGATCGTCCTTCCCCACAAAATCATGGAGAAACATCTGGGCGATCTTCTCCTCCAGGCTTAATGATTCCAAAACACCTTGCAGCTCATTCATGGCACGCTCCTTTTCAGCTTATGATTATCTGGTAATGGCTGAATTTGGTTAGTTTTTTGCCCTAACTAACAAACCAATGTTAGGTGGTAGTTCTGGATATGTCAATATTAATTCTCTATTCAGCTGTTTGCTCCGGTTGACAGCTGATGTTTCGGGGGCTACATTGTATATAGTTAGTACACACAACTAACCAACATGAGGGAGCTGAATATTTCGACCGCTTCCCCGGAGGAAACGAATGAATAGAATCGTACTATATAACGCCACGGTATTCACCGGTGTCACCAAGGTGGAACGAAGTGCCGTACTCATAGAGGACGGTATTATTGCGGATGTATTTTCCGAGAAGCGCTTCGCTCAAAAATCCTTTTCCCCGGGAACCGACCTCTACGATTTGGAGGGAGCGTATTTGGGTGCCGGTCTCATTGACACTCACATCCACGGCCTCCACGGCCATGGGACAGATGATCTTACAGTGGAGGCGATTGTGGCAATGAGCGACGCCCTGGTGGACTACGGGGTAACCAGTTTCTGCCCCACCATCTACCCGCAACAGGATGAGGATTTTTTTGCTTCTATTAAGGCCAGCACCGATGCCATGGGCAGGGAAACCGGCGCCGAAATTCTGGGGCTCCACCTGGAGGGGCCCTTTATCAACCCGGAAAAGCGGGGCGTGCAGATTCCCGAATACATGAAGGCCGTTGACCTTTCCCTCATGGAAGAATATTACCGCATGGCACGGGGGCAGATAACCAACATGACGGTAGCTCCCGAGTTGAAGAACATGCGCGAACTTGCACTCTACTGCGCTAAGAAAGGAATTGTGCTCCAGGCGGGCCATTCAAGCGCAAGCTATGACCAGATGCGGGAAGGGATGGAAGCGGGGATCACCCATGCGACCCACTTCTTCAATGCCATGCGGAAAATGCATCACCGGGACCCGGGTCTTGTGGGAGCCATTCTGATCCACCCCGAGCTGACCTGTGAACTGATCGCCGACGGTGAACATGTGCACCCGGCCATTGTTCAGCTTCTGGTAAAGGAAAAGGCGGCGGACAAGATCTGTCTGGTTACCGACGCCATTAAACCGACAAATCAGAATGGCGGCTGCCTCCTTGCCAACCAGGAAAAAGTGTATCTTGGAGAAGACAAGGTCTTTCACCGAAAGAAAGATGATGTGATTGCCGGCAGCGCACTCACCCTCAACAGGGGAGTGGGGAATATGGTGGAATGGGGAATAAGCCCCACAGATGCATTGCTGATGGCAAGTTACAGCCCGGCGAATATTCTGGGCTTCCATAAAGAGATAGGAAGCCTGTTACCCGGCAGGAAGGCCAATTTGGCGGTATTCGACCGGGATTTCAACGCAGTAGCCACTCTGGTGAACGGCAGCTTTCTGAAGAAAGAGATCTGATATACAGGATACAATAGTCTGAAACAGAGGTGGGCATCCTTCAAAATCGCTGATTTTTGAAAGTGCCTCAGGAAAGACACAGGAGAATGCGAAATGAGACTGATCGTCCAGAACAATTATGAGAGCATGAGTAAATGGGCCGCAGCCTATGTGGTCCGGAAAATCCGGCAGTTCAACCCCGGACCCGAGTCCCCCTTCGTTCTGGGTCTTCCCACCGGATCTTCACCGGTTGGAATGTACCGTGAACTGATACGCATGCATCAGGAAGGTCTGGTAAGTTTCAAACACGTGGTGACCTTCAATATGGATGAGTACGTGGGACTGGAAGAAACTCATCCTCAGAGTTATCACTATTTTATGTGGGAACACTTTTTCTCCCATATCGACATTTCCAAAGAGCAGGTCCATATTCTGAACGGTATGGCGGAGGATCTTGATCGTGAATGCAAAAATTACGAAACGTCCATCCGGGAAGCCGGAGGCATAGATCTCTTTTTGGGAGGTATCGGCACCGACGGGCATATTGCGTTTAACGAACCGGGCAGCAGTCTCAGTTCCCGTACTCGAATCAAAACACTCACAAAAGATACCAAAGAAGCGAACTCACGCTTTTTCGACGGAAATGTGCATCAGGTACCTGACAGAGCCCTCACCGTGGGGGTTGGAACAATTATGGACGCATCGGAGATTCTGCTTCTGGCAAGCGGCCACAATAAAGCCCGGGCCCTGGAGCAGTCCATTCAGCAGGGAGTCAATCACATGTGCACCGTGAGTTGTCTTCAACTGCATCCCCATGCAATTATTGTCAGCGATGAGGAAGCCACCTATGAGCTGAAAGTGGGAACCGTAAAATATTTCAAGGATATTGAAGCACCCAACCTGGACCACCGAAGCATGCTGGACAAGCTATAAGTTGCAATATCCACAGGATCAAAACGAAGGCGGCGAACAATGACGGCGGGAAATCAGACGTTTCAAAAACAGGCAAACCTTTCACTTGTTCTCAGACGGATCAGAGAACACGGCATGATCAGCCGGGTTGAACTCTCCCGGCTTCTGGGTCTGAAGAAATCCACGGTAACCAATATTATCGCCGAATTGCTGGAACGGGGAATAGTTGAGCAGCGGAAGGAAGGAGAAGCCTCAAGCATGGGCGGCCGGAAACCTGTCTACCTGGGAATCCGCCCGGGAATCGCAGGAATTCTGGGGCTGGAAATTGAGCTTGGGTTTTACCGGGCGGTCTACCTGGATCTTTCGGGAAACCGGCTGTGGAGCAGTTTTGCAGAGGTTCCGCCCCTCCCCCTGGAACAGATGTTCGACTACATCATTCAGCAGGTATGGAAGGATATCGAAGCCACCGGCGTCCCCCCCGCAGGTATCGGGGTTGCCATTCCCGGGTCCATAGATCTGCAGCAAGGCAGGATTATTGAAAGTGTAACCTTCAAGCTGAAGGACTACGACTTTGCAGAGAAAATCTCATCCAAGTATTCCATCCCTGTATTTCTGGAAAACGACACCAACTGCGGCGCCTGGGGGGAGCTTTGGAGACGAAACGATGAAAAGGTTAACTTTATCTATCTTCTAATCCGCTTCCATTTTCATAATCTGGAAAAAACCGAAAAACCCGGTGTGGGTCTGGGGCTGGTAATCAACGGGCAGGTGTACTATGGCTCAAGTTTCAGATCCGGGGAATTGGGTTCCAATCTATGGGACCGGGAGGGTACCGAATACCTTGATATGAGCGGCGAAGAACTGCTGAGAATCAAGGAAGAGCCCATACTCATGAAGAAATTTCTGGAGGAGCTTTTCCGCAAACTTTCCCAGGCGTTCAGCATTCTCGATCCTTCGGAGGTATTTCTTGCGGGTGACGTGGAAGAATACCGGGATATGATTCCCGATGTACTGGAAGCTCTCCAGGATGACAGCTGGTTCGGGAACCCGCGGCAACGGGAGAAACTCAGTTTCTCCCGGGGAGGAGATATGGAAATGCCCTATGGGGCGGCATGCATGGTCCTAGAGCGCCTCTACAGTATCCCCCAACTGGGCAGCAGCAGGGGGCGCATGCATATCGACTGGGATCATGTCTTTGATATCCTGGGCCAGCCCCCTTCCCCCCTGCTGAAAACCAGCTGAATCGGAGAACTTCAATGTATAGTCTGGGAATTGATATCGGGGGCACGAGTATAAAAGCCTCATTGTACCGTCAGGAAAAAGATACCGACACATTCAGCCCGGTGGCAGAAGCGTTGAGATACCCCACCCCCTCCGACGGATCCTACCGAAGCATGCTCGATCTGCTCCACCGCATTATCGACCATCATCTGGGGATCATCCCTCGGGAACAGTCGGGTGAAGAGATGCAGATCGGCATTGGCACACCGGGATTGGTGGACAACCGGGGGTACCTCCGGGGAGATGCGGTAAATATTCCCGGCTGGACGGGCGTCCAGCTGAAAGACGAAGTATCCGCCTACGCCGCAGTGGATGTCCGGGTCGCCAACGACGTAAACATGGCCGCCTACGCAGAGTGGCGCCTGGGTGCGGGGAGAGGGAGCGAATCCATGGTATTTATCTCCCTGGGAACCGGCATCGGCTCGGGAATCATTCTCAACGGCCGCCCTGCTGCAGGGCATACTGGCATGGCCGGGGAGATCGGCCATTTGGTGGTGGAACCCGGGGGCCGGCAATGCAAATGCGGTCTCAAAGGATGTCTGGAGCGCTACAGTTCGGCCTCGGGGATCGCCCTCAGCGCAGAAATCCTGGCAGAACAGGGGGAAAAAGAGCTGAACGGCCCGCTGAGAACGGCCATTCTCTCACACTTCGGGACTTTGCAGAAATCGTCCTCATGGACTTCTTTCGCCCATACCCCTTCCTCCCAGAATCATTCATCCCAGGATTTCGCATCTCAGCATGGCCGCCGGGAATCCGGGGCCCACAGCCCGGGAAGCAGCTCTGCCCGCCGGGTATATGAAGCCCTGGCACAGGGGGACCCTCTGGCCCGGGCAGTCCACGATTCCAGCTCCCGGCGTCTGGCCCAGGGAGTGGCTGCGGTTGCCCACATGTTGAACCCCCAGGTAATTGTCCTGGGGGGAGGAGTTCTTGCCGCCGGGGATGTGGTCATTCAGGGTGTGCAGGAGCGGATTCATGAGTTTCTTATGCCCATGGCACTGAAAGATCTGGAAATCCGCCGCACCCATCTGGGACCCGATGCAGGAATGCTCGGGGCCGCAGCCATGGCGGCGGATTTTGCCCGGTAGAACTACTCGCTGAGCTCCAGCTGTAAATTATAGTGCGCACCGATGAATCCTGCCGCCGACCAGGCCTGGTAGCGTTTTCCCATGGGTCTGCCGGTTTTACCGTGCACCCACTCGTTAAATTCCCAGTCAGCCTCAATTCCCAGATGATTCATCTGGGCCAGCCGGTAGAGTTCCTGTTGAGCCAGATCCCGCAGCCCCAGGCGGTTAATAAACATTACCCAGTATGCGCCCACAAACGGCCAGGCTCCCCCGTTATGATAATGATTGGGAAGGTTCAACAGGTTCACCGTATAGTAGGTCCGCCAGTGGGGATCCCCTGACTGGACCGGCGGATAAAGGTTCACCACAGGTGAGGGCTCGTTCACTCCAACCCCCCACATGAAATTAAACGCGGTCTTTGCCCTGTCATTACTCAGAACGTTGAAGAGTCCGGCAAGAATATTTCCATACACATCGCAGCGCCAGTCAAAATCGAAGGGGGTAATTTCCGCCAGGAGATAGTGGGTGTCTCCCAGGGTGTATTGCTGCTCGGAAAAATTTCTGGCCTGATCGTTGTGAATTGAAGGCCAGAATTTCCGGTTGATGGTTTCCTTAATCAGCTGGGCCTGCCGAAGGCGGTAGCCTGCGAGGTTGTAGTCCCCCAGCAATTCCGCAAGCCTGCCGTGGGTGAGATTTGCATAGTACCAGAGCACCTCATCGTACAAAACATTGTAGCTCCGGCCGAACAGATCCATCCAATCGCCGGCCTCGGGTATTTCCAGGAGGGAATCGTTGTTGCTGTCCTGGGCCTCCAGCCAGTTCATAATGTTCTTGATCTCATCTTCCCAATTGCGTAGATACTCGTAATCCCGGGTCTGGCGGATATAATGGTAAAACGCAATCACCAGCCAGAGACCGCTGTCGATGGATGCAATATCCCCCACACCGGAGTAGTCGGGGGTCACCGAATCAATACGCACATTGCTGGGAACCTGTCCTCTGGTGGAAGTATGCTCAAGAAGGGTCTGGAGGGTGGCTCTTTGGCAGCGCCGGATATCCGGGTCGTCCACCGAGAGGGAGTTGATAACGGTAATGGATCCGTCCCGGGCCCAGATGCTCCGGTAGTTTTCATCGGTGGTATCAAAGGTATTGTCATTGAGACTGCAGGCAGAGAACCCGATGGGGGTGATGTTCCGTTTCAGCACCTCGACGGCTTCCCGGTATGCGGTATTGATATATTCACTCTGCTCGGAACTGAGAGCCTTGAACGAATCGGAGCGCAGTACATTGTGAAGTACCGGATCGAAGTTTTTGTGACTCAGCTCTTCGTCACTAACATCTACCACTGCGGTAATCACACCAAAATGGATCAGCCCTTCAAGAACGCCGTCGGCGAAGGGTTTGGTGGCCACATAGGTGGGACGTTTGATGGTTTCCAGAAGCAGCTCGGGCTGGGCGTTTTCCACGATAATCCCCTGCACTCCGGATATCTGGAACATGGAATTGTCGTTACCCGTATCTCCTGCCACAAGGGTCTCTTCAACTCTAATTCCCAGCCATTGTGCAAGCCAGTTCAGGGCATTGCCCTTGTTGGCATAGAGGGGGAGGATATCCAAATCCCGGCTGGAGGAATAGATCACATTCACTGAGAGGCCCTCTTCCTCCAGTGCTTTCTTGATCTCATCGATTCTCTTAGGCGGGGCATCATGAAAATACCAGCTGGATTTGAATTGATTCTGATATTTACTGGGTTGGAATTCCAGTTCCGGGAATCCCCGCATCACCTTCTGAACCGTATTCAGATCCCAGCCTGCATTCAGGGTGTCGGAAAATACCTTGATATACTCCCGCTTCCGGTAATCATAGATCACCGTTCCCACTCCGCAAATCAGATAATCGGGATCCGGGAGATAACTTGATTTAATGGCCTCAATAGTATGGGGAAGAAGGCGGCCTGAATTATACACCAGAAGAGGTGCGGAATCTCCCGAGGAATGTCCCCGGGTATCCCCGCTGTCATCCCTCAACGCCTTCCAGGTATGCTGGAAGGCCAGGGTGGCGTCGGGCTTCCCGATGAGGGTCCCGTCCAGATCTGAGGAAAACAGCTTAATTCTGGTACCCTTTCCGGTTTTCGCCGGTTCCCGGTTTTGATGCTTTCGGTGTTCCTTTTTCTGCTCGGCCATTGGGTTAACTCCTAAGGTTGCCTGTATCTTACGTCGGATATACGCGTCGGCTGTGAATGAACGGACGGAGCGTCAACGATTCACCACATCAGTGAGGTTTTCCACCTCGTTTAACAGTCGCTGGGCGATTCCCGTCCAGGTGAACCGGGCCCGGGCCCGCTGGGCTGCCCTGAGTTTCAGCCGGTCCCTCAATGCGGGATAATGCAGGGCTTCAAACATATTAATTCCCAGTTCCAGCCGGTCGAAGGGATCGGCGAAGAGGGCATGCACCCCGTACTCCAGCACCCTGTAGAGCCCGCCGTTTACCGTCACAATGCAGGGTGTACCGCTGGCCATGGCCTCAATGGCAGTCATGCCGAACGGTTCATACCTGCTGGATAGCACAAAGAGATCACCGGCCCGGTAGTAATCCGGAAGGTCTTCATCGCTGATAAAACCAAGGTATTCAATGTTGTCCTGGGTTCCCGCCTCCTTGCTGATCCGCTGGAGCTTATCGTAAATGGCCTGCTCAGACGGGCTGCGATCATCGTGACCGATGGCCAACACCAGTTTTGCATCGGGAATACGCTCCACAACCAGGGAGAATGCATCCACCAGCAGGTCCAGGCCCTTATTTTCCGCAAGCCGGGAGACGGCGAATACCGTGGGCCCCTCCCAGCCGAGCCTGCTGCGCACTGCCTGCCGGGAAGACTCACCCACAGGAAAGAAGCGGTTATCGTCATATCCCGGGGGAATCATCCGCATATCTGTATGGGAAACATCGTAATCTTCCTGAATTTTGTCAACCTGGATCGGTGTGGTTGCCACCAGCAGGTCGCAGGTGCGGTAGATGCTGGTTTCATGGGCAATCCGCTCGGTAAAATTGTATTTTTGTTCGAAACTGTCCGCGTCCTCGGGATAATCGGTGAGCATCTGTTCTTTCTTCCAGCTGCCGATGGAATGGGGGGTGTGAACATGGGGAATCTCCAGCTGCTCCGACAGCAGCTGACCCGCAAGACCGGCGTCCCAATAATGGCTGTTTACAAAGCTGTAGTTCAGATCGTTGCGCTGAATATAATTTTTGGCATTTTTTACCCATTCGGGGATGGAACGGTAAAGATACTCCTTGGGAATGAAATCTTCTCCGCCGCAGGGCATGCGGATAATCCGTACATTTTCATCCACCTCTTCAACTTCAGACTGTCCCTCGAATTTCCTGGTCCAGATATCAACCTGATACCCGAAGTGGCTGATTTTTTTCGAAAGCTCAAGAACATATACCACCTGCCCGCCGGTGTCCGGAGCTCCCAACGGAGGTTCGGCCGCCACATATCCGTGGGTTGAAATCATCATTATTCTGTTGGATGCGCCGCCCTTGGCAATACCGGGGCCGGGAGTAGCTGAGCCGGAGACTCCTGTTTTGCCCGATGGTTCGGTCCGTTTTTCTGTTTTCTTTCCTCGTTTGCGAAGCATTGAAATTCCTCCCTGGGCGTTCTGCAATTTCCATGGTTGAAAGACTGCAATGGATGCAGCAGCTAACGCAACGCAGTTCGCCCAACTTTAAGCATAGTGATAGAAGCACTTTTTGGCCAGTGAGATCCATGAAAGGGATTTGCAGGTGGTCAGCGGCGGCGACGATTTGTATAATTGAGTATATGAAACAGGAAATTGACAGACTGATCGATAATATTCAGTCAGTGATCTACGTAGATCGGACCAAACTTGAATATATTGTGGCAGCCATGATTGCCGGAGGACATGTAATGCTGGCGGACACCCATGGTGTGGGAAAAACATCCCTCGCCCGGGCCCTTGCGGGGAGCATCCGCTGGCCGGAGCAGATGCGCACCCTGGAAGGAGTTGAGATATCCTATTTCAGCCGTATTCAGTGTACGGTTGATCTCCTCCCCCAGGATATTTTGGGGTTCACCAGAATTTTGGGCTCGGAATATGAGATGATCTTCAACCGGGGGCCCATCTTCAGCCACTTCATACTCTGTGATGAAATCAACCTTCTTACTCCCAAAACCCAGGGAAGCTTTTTCCAGGCCATGGAGGAGAAGCATGTGAGCATTGAAGGGAAAACCTACAGTCTGCCCCGGCTCTTTTTCCTGATTTCCACCATGAATCTGAAAGGGAACCATCTCTTTCCCCTTCCCGCCCCCCAGCTTGACCGCTTTATGATCCAGATATCCTTAGGATACCCCAGTGCTGAAGACGAGCTGAATATTGTGGCCACCCACGGTTCCAGCAACGCCTGGGACAACTTCGCCCCGGTTGTCAGCGAGGAGGAAATTCTCAGCTGGATGAACCGGGTGGATGGGATGGAACTTCATCCGGATGTGCTGGATTATATTATCTCCCTGGTGCGGGCGACCAGGAGTCACCGGCAGGTTGAACTGGGAGCAAGTCCCCGTACCGGGGTGAAACTTTCACGTCTGGCCCGGGCACTGGCAATTGTACGGGGGGAGGATTTCGTGAGCATCGATACAGTGAAAGAGATTGCAGTGCCAGCCATGGCCCACAGAATTGAATGTCAGGATGCGTCCCTTGAATCCGGCGACGTTATCCGGGATATTCTGGCCACCCAGCCCGTGGACGGAAAAAAATCTCCCCGTGTGGCAAAGCAGGGCGGCCTCTCCTCGGTAAAAAGCTGAGGTGATCATGAAGGGCAATCCCCGACTCACCGGAACCCGGCATTTCGAGCCCCTGGCAGCAGCAGGGGAGATCATGGAGCGGTTTCCTTTGCGGATATTCGGGATGATCAGCTTTATCGGCGGGATTATCCTCACTTCCCGGGGCATGCTTATGAGCGATCCTCCGGGCCTGGCGCTGGGTATTCTGGCCCTGGTATTCAGCATGGCCTTCACCATAGTTCTGTATGCCCTGCCCGCCCGGGAAACGGAAGACTCTCTGAACTGGTTTTCCGCCCCTCCCCTTCATGCCGGCCGGGAAAACCACAGCCACCATCTTGAAGCCGCAGCCTGGCCGCTGCCCCCCCTGTTTAGAATGCATGTTCAGCTGGGAGGGTATCTTGAGGCAGGAGATGAGATTCTCTACCGCTACCGGAAAGAATATCGTCTGGACAGCGCAGAACGCTGCGGTATTCTCATCTCGCCCCCCATGCCGGGCGTTCTTCACCTTGAAGCAAGAATCTACATCTGCGACATGTTCGGTCTATCCCGGCGCAGGCTGGGAGAGGTGCGGGACCGCAGCATTCCCGTACTCCCCTTATCCGGGGCAACAGGCAATATGCATATCAGACAGAGCAGTGAAAGCAGCGATGATAATACCCGGGTAAAACCTGCGGATGAGGAGAAAATATTTATCAGGGATTATCAGGCGGGAGATCTTGCCCGGGATATCAACTGGAAGGCATCCAGCAGGATCGATAGCCTGCTGACCCGCATTCCTCCGGAATCGGAAAGCCCGTCCCCCAGACTCCGGCTGGGCGTTCTCGCTTTCAGGGGAGGCAATCGTCCCGATTTCAGCACCCTGGCTGAGCTGGCCAGGCTGAAATCTCTGATTCGGGGATACATGGAACAGGGGCTGCAGCGGGATGAAGGGTTGAGCTTCACCCTGGTTCTGGGATTGCAGCAAATTGAGGTAAACCACAGCGACGAGCTTGACTCCTGCATTGAACGGCTGGCTGCCTGGCTGCCCCCCGCCATGGGTGATCCCGGGGAGGACCTTTTGGCCAACGCCGTGCTGGGGGGAGGAGGCTACGAAAGCTACTCTGCGGTGTTCACCCATGCAGGGGCATTTTCCCGGCAGGGAGTCTCGCAGGCATTGTTTGCCCACCCCCTTCTTCAGGGTGCACGGGTGTTCTGTGTATGCCGCACATCTGCAGATCAGACAGATGCACCGGTCTACAACTTTTTCCCCGGAGGGGGGTTCTCTCCTCTAGCCCGCCAACATGGAAATCTTCTCCCCTGCCCGGTCCTGGCAGAGGGTCAGGAGAGCAGCCTGGTGCGAACGGAGGTACTATGAAGGCAATATTAGTCGGCAGGCTGCTCCTGCTCGCGATTCTGGGTATTATTCCGGCTTTTCACCCTGGAATTCTCCGCTTTTCAGACCCGGCATATTTGGTACAGTCATTCCTTCTGCTTCCCGGTGCAGTTGTTTTGGGTTTTCTGCACCACCGGCTGGGGCAAAAAGTCCTGGTTTCCCCGAACCGCATATTCAACGGCAGAATTGCCGTCAGTCATCTCCTTGCCGCAGCTGCGATACCCCTTGTATTTCTGATTTTCGGAATCAACGCCACCTCTCTGAGGCTCACCTCGCTGTGGCTGTACGGGTATATCAGCATGTATTTGGCGGTGGAACATGGCATTCTCAGGATAATGTATGTGGATCTGTTTTACTTCGCGTACATTCTCATACGGCTTCTGGGGTACGGCCGGGTTTCGGATGAAATGCTTCAGGCAAGCCGGGGGTTCAACACCGGAGGGATTATCATTCTAATTTCCGGATTTATCTCCTACGGCATCTTAATATATCGTCACCAATTCAGTTCCCGCAGCCGCAGCCCCCGGGGGGCTGAGCTTGCCGGAGCCCTGGGGGTTTTCACCACCATGGCGGTTCTCATTGCCCTTCTCATTCCCGGAAATTCAGTGAGCAATCCCCGGGTATTCAACGGGTTGAATGATATTATCGAACCCCGTCTGCGCCCGCTCAACCGGGAAAGCAACAGCCTTGAGCAGGGGGGCAACCTACAGGGAGGCGGAGGAGAAGATGGCCAGGAAGGACAGGAAGGCCGGGAAGGTGAAGTGTACGTCATGTCCCCCGACAGCTGGGGTAATCAGGGAGGAAGCGGCGAGGGCTCCCTTCAAAATCAGTACATGGTGATGGTGGTCTCTTCTCCGGCAAGTCCCGTGTATCTTGCCGATCGTTACTATAACCATCTTGATCCCGCCAGAGGGTTCTATTCCGATCCGGAATTCCAGCTCAACCGGCTTCCCCGTGCCCAGTACCTGGAAAGCTGGGTAAACCCCGATCCCGTGCCCCTGAGAAACAGAAGCCCTGTGTGGATCGACGTTTACTCCACCATCCGGGACAAGGTAAGTTCCTACCAGCCCCTGGAGATCGAACCCAGCGTCATGGACACCCGCTACTATCCCTTAAGCTTCAGCTACCGTGCCCGTTCTCTTATATCTAATCTTTCCATACATGGAATATTCCCCCGCAGCGGAGAATTGACCAGCGAAGACCGGGAAAACCTGTCCGGGTACCTGGAAGTGGAGCTGAGCCCCCCCGAGCTGGCACGTTACCGGGAGCATCTGGATTCATTTATGCCTGAAGATGCAGAGTATATGGAACGGATTATCGCCATCCTCAACCATTACCGGGAGTACCAGTATGAGCTGGGATTCACAGATGATGTAAGTATCCCCGCAATATCCGACTTCCTTTTTAACCACCGCAGCGGCGACTGCACAGAGTTCTCAAACAGTGCGGCGATTCTGGCAAGAATGGCGGGGATACCCTCCCGGGTGGTAACCGGCTACCTGGTTTCCGACGGTCTCCAGACCAACTCCCACAAACAGGCTCTTGCCCAGCTTAGGGAACAGTTCCCTCCCCTTGAGGAGGAGGATCCTTCAGACCTGTATCTGGTCACAACCGTGCACCGCCACTCATGGGCGCAATTTTATCTTCCGGTGTACGGCTGGGTGGACTTTGAAGCCACAAGCCAGGCCATTCCCCCCCAGGGCAGCATGGATCCCAACTCCCTGAATGTGGTAATTCCCGACCTTCAGGAACGCACCGTATATAATAGACGGGTTCCCATTCCCTGGGAGCTGCTCGGCTCGCTGGCAGTGATCATCGGCCTGCTTACCGCAGCGGGATTGTACGGGTTCCGCTGGAGCCGGATCCTCCTTCTTGGAATCATCTCCCGGGGAAGTAGTGAAACGGCTCTGAAGGCCCTGTACCGTCTCCTGCTTGTGCGGCTCCATGCACGGGGCTGGCATCTGAAAAGCCCCGACCGGACCCCCATGGAATATGCCCGGGAATACCCGGAGCTTGAGACCTTCGCCCGGCTCTACACCAGAGCCATCTACTCACCCCGGGTCTCGGGTACCGGTGTGGATCCGGAGCTGAAAACCCGGCTGAAAAACGAATACCGCAGGCTGCTCAAGGGCGGCGGCCCGGGACAGATTTTCGTTCTTCTCTTCGGGCTCAAAGATATGAGGTATCTGTAATGTTCCATCCCTCGAAATCTAAGGTAAAATTCCTTAAAACCCGCCATGATCACCGGAAACTGCTCCCGGTGATCATGGTGATCCTATCACTTTTGCTCATATCAGCCTGTTCCGGCAGACGTGAATGGATAGAGTTCCGGGGAAACCGGGGCATCGGCAAGGCGGAAACCGCCATAAATCCACCCATCGCCGTCAAATGGGAGCTGCTGCTGCAAAAACAGGAAGGGGAGCGGAGACTGTTCAACCAGCCCCTGGTTCTGGACAACACCATATACTTCGGTTCCGCCGACGGGAACTTCTACTCTCTGGATCTGAACAGCGGCTATATGAACTGGACGTTCCGCAGCGGAGGACCCATTAATTCGGTAGCCTATGCCGACCATGAACAGGTGTATTTCGGCTCAAGCGACGGCAATATCTATGCACTGGACCGGGAAAGCGGTGAAGAAGCCTGGCGATTCCCCACCCGGGGACAGGTAAATTCCACGGTGATCCCCTATAAAGATATGATCGTCGCCGCCGCAGATGCGGATGCCATGTACTTTCTCGACCGGCAGGGGAATTTACAGTTCTCTCTGGATAATCAGGTATGGCACAGAAACTCATTTCAAATCTTCAATGATATTCTGGCCTTCGCTCCCGGAAGCCCCCAGGATCCTTACAATCTCACAGTGTACGATCTGGAGACCGAGCAATATCTCTGGAGCCTGGATGAAAGCCTGGATCAGTACTACTGGTACAGTTTTCCCGGGGTAAAGAATGACCGGCTATTCTTCTCGGTCACCGGGCTGCTGCCCGACCGGGGCTGGGAGCATTACTTCGGAGCAATCGGACTGCACAGCGGTGAACTTCTGTGGGAACGGACCGAGCCTGCAGATATGCCCGGCGCCGGGGATCCTCAGCTTGCGGTGGATTATCTGCTGAAAAACAGCCTGCTTCTGGATTATGCAGCCCCTGTGGTATGGCGGAACCAGGTGATATATGCCATGGGAGACCTGCAGCTGCGCTCCTTCCACGCCGCCAGCGGCGAACTGCGCTGGAGAAAATCCTATGAGCGTCCGGTTTCCACAGCTCCCACTCTCGCCGGCGACCGAATTTACTTCGGACTGGAGGCGGACAAAGAAACCAACACCGGCATGCTGGTGTGCGCCTCTCCGGCAGACGGCAGCATCCACTGGACCATGGAAATTCAAGGAAGCATTCTCAACTCTCCGGTGATCGCCGGGCCCTGGATTATCTTCGGATCCGATGAAGGCTATTTCTACGTACTGGAAGAGGTTTTTTCCTGATGGATGGCAGATTGTACCCATCAGATCTGCTATAGTTACTTCATGCTTTCAGGAAACTACTTCCGTACGGTAATGCCGGCCATAGTGCTGTTCTTGGCACTTTTCTCTCATTCTGTACTGGGTGCTCAGGCTTCAGGATATATTCAATCAATTCAGCGGGAAACCCTGAACCAGGAACATATGCTCAGCAGCGGGGTCTACTCGCCCTTCGGAAACTATTTCGCCGCCATCAGCAGAAATAACCGGGTGAGAATGTACGATTCAAAGCACCGGCTTCTCTGGACATATCGTGGACGGGGACATCATGGTACTGCGCCCGCCCTCTCAATCAGCAGGAATGAAAAGTACGCGTTTTTTCCCGGCTACGGTGCGGAATCGAGCATTGCCATGGTTTCCACCTCAAACGGCGAGCTGATACAGATTCTCAACGGCCACAGCAGCGAAATTCGTTCGCTTATTCTCACCCCGGATAACTCGTACCTGATCAGTTTTGCACCGGGAGAACTGTTTCTCTGGAGACAAAACGGGAGGGGCTACACCCTGAGTCAAAAACTGAATACCGGCGACCTCAGGATCAGCAGCATGACAGTCTCCCCCGACGGAAAATTACTTGCTTTAGGCAACAGCAGCGACTACATCAAACTGTACCAGGTGGAAGACGAACACCACAGACTGATTCCCGAAGGGGAGCTGCGTCCAAACAGCTATTTCTCCAACACCGGGTATCTCAACGGCCTTGCATTTTCACCCGATGGAAAATGGCTGGCAGCCGGCGTGCGGGAAGAGATCACCATCTACCGGCAAGATGAATCGGGGTTTCAACCCTTCCAGATAATTTCCGAACTGGATGACGGGTATGTATATTCCTTGAGTTTCGCCCCCGACGGGAAAAGCTTTTTTGCCGGGTTCGGCGCAGGAACCGTGGGCATCTGGAGGCTGGGGAATCTTCCCGAAACGGAGGCCGCCAGGGCAGCCGAAGGACCAGAAGGAGAAAACGGAGCAGACGCAGCAGAGGAAGGCTGGGAATATCAGTCCGGCTTTTCCACCGGGCAGGAATATATTGCAGGGCTGGCGCTGCACCCCATGGGACACAGCCTGGCAACGTTGAGCATCTCACAAAACGGCGTGGTACTTTGGGAACTGAAGGGCATTTCACCGGGAAGTTTGGGAACCCTCTCTCAACTTCTGATGCTTCACAGCGGGGCCGAACACCCCGGTGACGCACAGCTTGAGGTCCTCACAGAAGAGAAGGCCGGAGAACTGCTTGGCCGTCTGGGGAGTGAAGCCCTGGCACCCCGGGGCATGTTTGAGACCGGCGACGCATATAATCTTCGGCGCAGGGATGCGGCGGAGAGGGCCTTCAAGATGGTCATGGAACTCATTCTTGAGCACTTCCAGGCTCAGGAAGAGGACGGAAGCGGGGACGGAAGCGGCGGCCTGCTGTTTCCCCTCCAGGGACGGGGAGCCTATAATGCCGACAGCATGATCTACACACTGCCGGTGTCGGGCACAGACGCAGAAGTTCACATTGCCCCCACAGAGGCGGAGCAGCTGTATATGAACTGGCAGGAGGCGGCGGTTCGTGCCAGGCCTTCCCGGGAAACGGGGTATGAATGGCTGCTTCTGCATCCCGTTCAGAACAGGGAGTATCCAGTAATTTTTGAACGGGACCCCATTATGGGGACTTCCTCAGAGGGCGAAACCCGTACCATTCCCCGGCTCTCAATTGACGAGAGAATGTTTATGGAGAATATTCAGGCGTCACCGGTCTTTCCCATATTATACCGGAGCTATGCCCGGCAGCCTGTTGTCAGAATGGAAATATCAAACAAATGGGATCGCCCCATCCAGAATCTCCGTGTTCAGGCCGGCATTGAAGGTTATGCCTCCTCGGAGGAAGTAATCGGCAGTGCTCTCATTTCCCCGGGGGAGAACCTGGATCTTCCGATTACCATCAATTTCAACAGGCAAATCATCAACAACCAGTCTACTGACAGCCTGGGACTCACCCTTGAATTTTCGTACCGCAGGGGAGGCCGGGAACGCCAGGAAACCGTCAGAATTCCCCTAACCCGCCTGGGGAACAATGCCCTGCAATGGGATGATGACAGAAAGATTGCCGCATATATTCACACATCCCAGGATCCGCTGATCATGGAAACAAGCGGCTCCGTTCTTGCTGCCCTGCCCCGAAATATTACTGACATGTTCCAAGGCAATATTCAACGGGCCGCAGCCCTGTTTGAATGGATGGGGTCCCGGGGAATCGTGTACCGCCCGGATCCGATTACACCCTACGCAGGGGTATCAGTCCACCCCGGAGAGATTGACTTCATCCAGTTTGCCAGGGAGACCATTCTGTTTCGCTCAGGAGACTGTGACGATCTGTCGGTTTTGTACGCCTCCCTTCTGGAATCCGCATCAATTTCCACCGCTTTTATTACCACACCGGGACATATTTTTCTTGCCCTGGACAGCGGGATATCGGCGGAACATAGGAGCGGCTTTTTCCCAGATCCGGGGACGGTAATCCGGCGGAATGGAAAACTGTGGATTCCTGTGGAAACAACCCTCCTTCAGGAAGGCTTCTTTCGGGCATGGCAGAAGGGTGCTCAACAGTGGCGCAGTGCAGGCATGAATGACAATGCAGAGTTTTTCACATCAGAAGAATCCTGGGAAATCTATCCTCCGGGTCAGGCTCCTCAATCGCTACTTTCTCAAGCGCTACTTTCACAGAGAGATAGTTCCATAGCCGATACCTGGGCTGATCGGCAACATGAGCTGCCATCTCAAATTGAGGACTTCAGAGAACGGCAGGTGGAGCAACTGATCAGTCTGCGGTCCCTGCAAACCCCTGAAAACCACAGGGAGCTCACCCGCAGGGGCATAATTTATGCCCGCTTCGGCATGAATTCCCGGGCAGCCTCTGATTTTCAGGAAGCGGCCAGCCGTGGCAGCTCAATAGAGCCGCTGCTTCACCTGGCCCGTCTTGCCTCGGACTCGGGAGACAGCCCCACTGCGTTGGAATATCTCCGGGAGGCGGGTGAACGCCAGCCTGACAACCCCCGGGTGCAGCTCAGTCTTGCCGCAGAACACCTGCTTTCAGGCAATACCGCCTCCGCCCGCCGGGCATACCGGCAGCTCAGTGCCCTCTCCCCGGAGATGGCGGAACGCTTTCCCTTCCTGGCCGATCCGGAACGCGGTGATGGCACGGAGCCTGAATCTGTTCAGAGATCCCAATCCGCTTCTGACAGAAGGTCCTGGGACAGCGGCACATCTCCGGCTCTCAGGGATTATCTTGAGAATTACTGGAGCGATTAAGCCCATGGAACTCATCGTATTCCCCTCCCCCCGGAACTGATGCAAAATCCTTTCGACATGGGCCAGACCTGGCCTCAATCCATCCCTTAGACATCCCTTAGAGGTTTTATTGATACACCCGTACATAGTCAACCAGAAGCCTTCCGGGAAATACCGTACTTCCGTCGGGTGAGCCGGGGTAGTTTCCTCCCACTGCCAGATTCAAAAGTATATAAAACGGTTTATCGAAAGGTGCAGGATATTCGTCATCAGGTGCTGAGGTCCACCAATCATCCTGGGTGGCGAAATGTCGGTCGTCAACATACCAGCGGATCTCTTCGGCCTCCCACTCTATGGCAAAGATGTGAAAATCATCGGTGAAACTTCCTTCGCTGAGAATGAACTTCTCCTCCCGGTACATGTAGGGATCGCCGAAGTGGATCGCTGCACCAATAACAGTGGGTTCCTGCCCCTTGTTCTCCATGATGTCAATTTCACCCGAGGCGGGCCACCCGACCTGGGTAATGTTCTCCCCAAGCATCCAGAAAGCAGGCCAGTATCCCTGCCCGGCGGGGAGTTTCATCCGGGCTTCAATCCGTCCATAGGTCCAGCTATGAAGATCTCTGGTCAGCAGCCTGGCCGAGCTGTAGTCCATTCCCCCGTAACTCTCTTCCCGGGCTTCGATCACCAGGACGGATTCGCCTGTGGAAAGCATCTCAATCCGTGCATTTTCAGTCCGGTCGGTGTAATACTGCAGTTCATTATTGCCCCAACCGTTCAGGCCCTGCTCGGCTCCGGTTCCGGTCTCAAAGCCCCACTTGGATCTGTCTATTTGTGTTCCATTAAACTCATCCGCCCATACCAGGTTTTCATTGGTTGCGGGGATCTGGCTGTCTTCTCCGGACGGTTCATCAGAAGACGGTTCTAATTCTATAAAGCCGCAGGACACTGTAGAAATGAGAAAAAATAAGCAGATCAAGGCCGCCCGCCCTGTGCCGCCTCTCCAGCCTGTGTCTGTATTGCCCATATATCACCTCATTCAGAGAAAAAAGCCGGCCCGCCATTGGGGGGCGGACCGGCAGGGGGTATTTCACTTTACATATTTGCTTATTTCATCCAGCGGATATTGTCCAGGTTGATAACATTTGTGGGAGAACCGGTGGTTCCAGTCTCCGCATATCGGTCGGCAATCACGAAACTTGCATACACCTCTGTCATATTCAATGCGGCAGTTGCATCTTGTTCGTATGCAGGTGTTGCATTTGGAGTGATATCGCTCACCGGAATGGAAACAGTGTGCCAAGCTCCGTCATTGGCATATCCGTAGGCATTGGATGCGGGATCTACTACCAGATACACATCCACGCCTTGTTGTTCCGTGGTATTACCGGTGAAGAATCCGATCTCCAGTTTTCCGGGATAATCGCTTTGTATCTCAAACTCTATGCTGCCCGGGTCTTCAAAAGCCGATA
This sequence comes from Salinispira sp., assembly GCF_059431795.1. Taxonomy (NCBI): domain Bacteria; kingdom Pseudomonadati; phylum Spirochaetota; class Spirochaetia; order Spirochaetales; family Spirochaetaceae; genus Salinispira; species Salinispira sp. The sequence goes on along the minus strand of NZ_JBXWXS010000002.1, from coordinate 101,271 downwards.
GGTCCACCGGATCAGTGAGACTCAGCGTCATGCCCCAGCCCCATGATTTTGGAGAGGGAGTGACAATTCCATACTCGGCACCTTCAGGGGCTCCGCTGCTTCCGGTGGATATGGAAGCGGTACTTCCGTCCCAGGGATTCCAGGAGTGGGTTGCCGTTTGCTCTCCGGCACCGGCTTCCGCATCACGGAAGATGACAAAGGTGTTTTCCGTAATCACTGCGGCCTCAGCCGGTGGAATGTAGTACACGGCATCGCTGCTTCCGTAGCCGCTCCCGGACAGAACGTATTTTTCCTGTCGTTCCGCATCCCACAGCCCCCAGTTATCGTCCGCCTGCTTCCAGGGTTCATCGAATGAAGCAAAGTAGAACACGCCTTTGGGCCGTTCAAAACCGTCTCCGGGACTGCCGCCGCCGCTTCCGTACGCCCACTCCTGCATGCGGGTATAGTACATGGCCTGGTTCACCGGATGCCCTGTGTACTGGGCGGATCCGACAGTGGCGCTAGGTACGCTCTGCCATCCGGTTTCGCCAATAACAATAGGAATATCGATGCCAGCTTCATCCAAAGCAGTGCGAACAGCAGAAAAGTTTGCCTTGGCATAGGTAAGCGCCGCATCCATCATTGCCCGGGCCCGGTCTGCTTCCGCAGCATCTTCCTGCCGCCAATCCCACAGATTGTAGCCCGCATCCCAGTAGGCGTAGGTATGAACGGCGGCAAAATCAATTTCCCGCCACACCTTCTCGGTATTGTAACCAGAACCCATGGCATAGGGCTCAAAGTTGTCATTCACCGTTACCGGCTGCTCAATAGCCTCCCGCACATAGCGGATGTACTCAACCATATCATCCGGGGGAACTGCAACAAAGGACCAGTCCACAAGGACCTCATTTCCAACACTGACCGCAACAACCGTATCGGGATAATCATTGGCCAGTTTGACCGCAGAATCCAACTGCTCACGGTTCGCACTTCCGTAGCTGGTATCCCCTCCATAAAGGTAGGCGCCCAGCATTACCTTGAGATCAAGGTTGTTGTCGGAAATAACCTTCAGAGTTCGCTTTCCATGGATGGAAGTATCATAAAGCCGGATTAACCCGAAGCCTTTGGTTACCAATAAATTCAAATCTTGAAGTATTTCCGCTTCGGAGGGGTATATCTGATCATCCGGACTCTGTCCGTCCCGATAACCGGAGTAAGCAATTGCCTTCCGCGCCCAAATACTATCGTCCAGAGTTCGTACATCCACCGAGGACCCCGGAGGATCGGGGTTCACAAAATTACAGCTCATGGTCACCCCCATCAGTACGACCGCAAAAATCATTCCCCGGCCGACCTTATATAGCATATTCTTATTTTTCATATATTTCTCCAACAAACCCGGCCGGGCTGCTGTCCGGCCGGGATACGTCATGAATCATCTACGGTCCAATAATCATTACTCAATATCAAAATAAATATCAGTTATGTAGACTGCAGATTCTGTCAAACCACTTTGAAAAGTGAGCAGCCCGACTTCTGAATTCGCCCCCAGATCACCGAATCCCGCCAAAGGTACACTCACTTCAATCCAACCATTTCCGAGATCGATACTGTAATCAGCAAGGGTAAATGCTATCTCTTCCTGGGTTCCTGCTCCTGGGAATTTCACCGATACGCTTATAACCTCTGTAGTTTTGAACTTGAAAACCAAATTATCGTAACCGGCTGCTGAACCTGCCTGATACCCGGTAAAAGCTACCGCGAAACCGGGTTCACCCCCCCATAGACTAGCTGCAGTAGTCACTTCGATGCTCGGATCGTAGACAGAATCAGCATATGCAGCATCAAAGCTAGACCCGGAATCCCAATGGGCCAAGGTATTAGTTACATCTATAGCTTCAGTGGTGCCGTAGAGGTAGGAATCTTCAGTTGGTGCGGCAATTGAAAGCTGGATATCTACAGTTGCATCCCCTGTGAAATCAACAACGGAATACTCCCCGATATACCCTGACATTGTCACGTTAAGAGGATATTGTCGCGATTCAAGATCAAAACTTGCTACTCCTGAGGCATCTGTAGTCGCAGACATACCGGGATTCAGGTTAACAGATGCCCCTTCCAATGGGTTTGTGCCATCTGTAACATTTACGGTTAATTGAGAAGTCGCTATTGCCGACTCCTGAGGTGCAAGAGAAATGTTGTCCAAATAGACCGTCGTTGCTGCGCTGGAGGCTGACACATTACCCAATCCAAAGTTCAATTTGATAACAGGTGATGTACCCAGACCGGTGAAATCAACCGTTGCTTCATAGCTGGTCATATCTGTTGACAGCATGAAATCAAGTTGAGTTGGACTTGCTGCGACTTCCGCAGGAACAATTTCAACCCTTAGATCCCTTGCAATGACTGAACGCGCATCGAATGATAGAGTATACGTACCCTCGCTAGAAACAGATATATTCTGTTGATCAAATTGGACGCCCCACCAATCGGTCCCCACTGAAGCAATTACGAGCTCCACCTCACCGTTTGCTACCGACACTGAAGTGCCATCATCATGTGACCAAAGATTCCAGTCGGCACTCACATCACTGGAAAAGTCCCCATTGGTTATAAGATTGCTGGAAGAGCCAGCAGCTGTTACGGTTACGTCAACAGTTGCTACAACTTCATCATAACTTGCAGTAATCACTGTAGATCCAACGGCATTCGCGGTCACAACACCATCCGATACGCTGGCGGTTGCTGAGGCATCACTGCTCCAGGTCACATCCGCTGCATCCAGCTCTTCTGCCGAGCCGTCGTCATAATTGGCGGTGGCGGTAAGGGTCCGGGTGGCACCGGCTTCAAGGGAGATGCTTGCAGTGTTCAACGAGATAGATTCCAGTACACCATCCCCGCTTATATCGGGATCGTCCACATCGTCCAGGGCCGGGTTTGGACAGCCGCTGAAAATCAAAACCGTTGCAAGGATCAATCCGTACAGTAAATTTCTGTAGGCTTTCATAATTCCTCCTTGTACCGCTCTCTTCTGGAAGGCGGTACGTTTGTTTGTTATATCGTTCAACCGAACGTCTTTTCCGGGGCTGTCCCCGGTAGGGCACATCAATAACTCAGATCAACATACAGTGTCAGAGTGTTGAGACTTCCTTCGGACGGATCATCATCCGCAGAGTAGTCACCGTAACTGCGGCCTGCGGCCATCACTCCAATGCGGTTTTCCGTTGTAATCATGCTGGGGATGTGGAAACCGTAAGCCAGTTCTGCCTCCCATTGAACGGGATAGGTGATGTTGAACTGGCGCTGCCATACCTGGGGTCCCCATGCGCCCAGATCCATGCTTCCCCCCATGGAGAACTTTCTGTAGCGCAGATCAAGGCCGTATCCGATGAAATTCACCAGCCTGTCACTGAATCCTGTGCTCTGCTGAGTCCCGATCCGTCCCTGAGCATTTACTTTCAGTCCGGGTAAAGGGTTACTGAGCAGCGAGGCGTTTAACTGCCAGAGATTCCGGGCCTCCGGCAGGCCTTGGGGAAACGCCATCCATGCACCTGTTGCATCCTTGAACACCCCGGCATCCGTGGGTCCGGCGTAAAATGTATAGAGCAGGGAGATTGAGGCTGCGATACGGGCATTTTCCCGTTCTTCGGCGTTCCAGTCGTGAAACCATGTAGCGCCCTGGGGATCATAGGTTGCCACCAGTTCTCCTTCCAGGGTTTCCCGGTTCCAGAACACAGCGAACGGATCGGAAAGAACCGAACGCAGATCATAGCTTCCCACTGCCACCATGGGGTCCACCAATGGAGTTCTCCAGCGGAACTTTCCTTCTGCAGTGAAATCTCCGTATATAAAGCGTGTTCCCGCCGTGAGTTCCCGACGATTGCCTGAACCCGAATCGGCGGTTTGAAAGCCGGCCCGGGGTATCATGGGTTCCCCTGAAGCTACCAGCCCCGCCTGGAGATATTCTGCATATATGCGGGTGTAACGGAGAATGTCAGTGCCCAGCAGCACCCTGAACGCCAGGGTATTGGGGTATCCGATTTCGCCCTCTTTGATGGAGATATCCGATCCGTTCACCCCTTCGCCGGGTTCTGCATCAGCAGCAACTTGATAGGTTTCTCCCACATATTCGGAGCCGGCGAACAACCCCGCCGCTTCGGCGAATACATAGGGTCCGATTCCCAGAGTTGCGGAAAGACTGGCCTTTCTGCCGGGCTGACGGCTGGGGTAGGCAGATTCGCCTGCAGAAAATTCTTCCACATATACAAGACCGGCGGAGCCCTGAACAATCTCAGAGCCGAACTCCCGGTAATAATTCACCGCCGCAAGGGGTAGGGCTCCCCAGTAAATTTCCGGTCCTAGCGCCACACGCAGACCTTTCAACGCATTGGAGCCTTCGAATATCAGACCGAACGGCGCATCGGAACCGTCGGTATCCATACCGGCTCGATCCCAGGCTTCGGGCATGAGATTGAAAGCATCTCCCTGGAGAAGCCAGTCTGCTCTTCCGGTGCGATAATATCCGGTGAGGTCAAAGAGGGGATCCTCATAGGTAAATTCTCCGGCGTACAGACTTACGTTTGCATCTGTTTCGCCGCTCACATCGTCATACTGAAGATAGGCTGGAGCTTCACCCCATTGGGGGAGCAGCGGGTTCGCCCAGGCCTTGAGCTCCGCATAGCCGCTGAGATTACTCAGGGGGTGGAAGCCCACCCGTAGAGTCAGTTCCTGTCCGTTGGTGAACTCCCCATTTTCCTTCCAGTCGCCTTCAAGGGTCTCGTCGCTGGCGGTAAGCGTTCCTTCCACCCGGGCATTGAAGCGGTCAATCTCCACCGGATTCCAGGCCATATTCTCCCGGATGGCTGCAGATTCACCCCGGGAAAGAACGGTGCCCGGCTGGACGGAATCGAAGTGGGCGTACACTTCCCTGGCATCGGAGCGGTACAGCGGCAGTTCCCATAATTCCTGAAGAAGATAATATGCGGCACGGGGAACCCTTCGGTGAATTCCATCCTCTTTCCGGGGGCTTTGAGCCACAATTCCGAACCACTCTTCCTGCATGTTGTTTACACCGGGAACCGCATCGTGGGTGTACCCCCCGTTGCTCCATGTCCCTTCGGTATCGTGTACATCCAGGTTTTCGGTCTGAAGATGCTTCCACCATTCATCCATCCATTCGAAGACAAAGCCTCCGATAACATTCTGGGATTTCCCCTTGCCGTAAGACTGGAGGTAGATTTCCTGCCACTGCTGCCAGATATAGCGGGCCTGATTGTACTGATCCTCCTGTTCTGTTGCGGCGTTATACGCTTCCGCGCCCAGCTCGGTGAAAACCACCGGGACTCCTAGGGTTTCCACGCTTTCATAAAACAGATCCTGGGCGGCACCGCCCCGGTATGTGTTCACACCAAGAACATCAAGACTGGGAACCAGTTCGTCGATCAGGTTCAAATACTGAATATCACCATTTATAAGACCGTAGGGATGTCTATTGCTGATCTGCTTCGCTTCGGCAATCACTTCTTCAAACAGACTGAACAGATACCCTGCCCGTACCTCGGACTGCTGCCCCACGGGAAGATCCTGGATAACTCCCGAGTCCCATTCAAGCCCGTAGTTGTTTTCATTTCCGAAAAGAAACATGAGAACCCCGGGTACGTCTTTATAGGTCCGGACAATCTCAAGAGTATCTTCCTTGATCACTTCCCTGCTGTATACATCCGAGTAGTCGGTATTGGGGTACCAAATACCCCTGGCGCTCACACCGTAGCGTCCGAACAGGGGATTCACGATGCTGTAGATTCCGTACTGTTCGTAAAAGTAGCGGATCCATTGTGGAGGAACATCGGAAAACACCCGGATCGCATTCACACCCATGGCTTTCATCAGCCTGGCGTCTCTGTCGATCATTCTCCGGATGATGGGCTCCGGCTGATCCCACAGGTTGTAGGTATAATTCTCCCCGATGGGAATGTAGGACCAGACCACCCCTTTTACTTCAAAGGGCTTTCCTTCCACAAAGAGACGCAGTCCGTTTTCATCTTCACGTATTTCGCTGTATGTGCCCTCACCTTCAGAATCGGACTGGGCAAAGATGCCCGCCACAGAGGCCATAGTTAAAAGAAGCGCAATTATCAGTAGTTTTTTCATTCTGTTTCCTCTCCGCTGGGGACAATCTCGCCGTCTCCCCAGCCGGCGGCGTTGTAATAGGAGTTATCCTTCTCACCCATCCAATGGATCAGACGGTCCCGTTCGCTGCTGTCACCGTCGTTTATTTGGAATTCCACCCTCACTTTTTGCCCCGGTTCCAGATCGGAAATATTCAGAAGGGTCAAAGGTATTTCCGCTTCGATCTGATATCCGTCTTCCCGGAATTTTACGGCGGCGCTAGTCTGCTGGGAAAAATCAACATCATTGATTGCCAAGGAAAACGCGTCAGGGTCGGTCTTGGAAACAGGAACCAATCTGAGATGGTTGTCCGTGTCAGTGAGATTCTGATGGGGTGACGTGTCGGTACCGAAGAAAATTTCCACCGAATCGCTTCTCCATGCACCTGCAGGAGGAAGCTTGTTTTCATTGGGTACGTCATCGGTAATATCAACATAGATAAACAGGCTGCTGCCGTCTGTAGCCAGGGTGAAGTCCCCGGAAGCATCGGAGGGAACATGCCCTCCTCCGTAAACAACCACATGGGGCGAAGCGCTCACCAGGCCGTTCCATTCTGAAAAATCACCGTCAATTTTCGCTCCCTCTTCAAGCCAGAAGACCGGAGCCACTTCGCCTTTGGGCGGCTCAAGATTTTCAACCGCCTGCTCAATTTCCGGGAGCCAGGGAGGGTCTATTGATTGGGTGGCATTGGTTGAGAGGCAGGAAGATAGCACCAGCACGGGCAGCAACACCAGCAATGCCGAATAGCCGCCGATCCGCATATGCGCGGCCTTCCCTCCGGCGGCGGTAATTAATGGATTCATATAATTCTCTCCTGTGTGACGCATACAATTATTCACCGGCAGAACTCCGCCAAAATGTTTGCGCAAACATTTTGGCATGTATGCAGATGGGAATCGGCAAAGACCGCATCGGCCATCCCGCCGGTCCTCGGATGCTTTGTGTATACGTATACATCGAAATATCTTCCATATCACCGATTGTTACCGGGATGATGCCAAGTATTTCGGGATAATTTTCATAATTGTAGGCCCACATCATTTAGCTGTCAACAAAAAATGTATACGTATACATGCTGTAATTCCCATACATTTGGTTTACACTACCCTCAATGGCAACCCAAAAAGATGTGGCAACACTGGCAGGGGTATCTTCGGCAAGCGTATCCCGTTTTCTCTCCAATCCTGATTTGGTGGCACCGGCCACCGCTGATTCCATTCGGCATGCCATAACCCAGCTCAATTACCGTCCTGATTTTTTTGCCCGAAGTTTGAAAACTGGGAAGGGCTATACGGTGGGAATAATTCTACCGGGCAACGGTCCGTTTTATTGGGAGATCCTCCAGGCAATCGAGGACCGCTTAACCAGAGAAGGGTACTATACTTCGGTGTTTTACACCCGGGATGTGGATGCCAATTATCATAGTTCGCTCCATGAACTGAGCGATTTTTTGCGAAATAACTTAATAGAAGGATACATTCATTTTCCCCTGGTCACCCGTGAAGATGATCTTCTCATGGATCAGCTCCGGGCAGGCGGAGACCCCCTGGTGATCATCGACCGGGATGTACACACTCCCGACGTCAATCAGATTATAGTAGATAACTACAGTGCCGGCAGCTATATGGCTGAAGCATTCTCCGATAAGCATCACCGAAAGCCGTTGTTTATCGATGCCTTCCCAACCTCATACTCAGCTTCTCAGCGAAAATCCGGATTCATCAACGGACTGGCCACCCATGGAATTTCTTGCGGCGAGGAGAGAATTATAAGAGGCGATTTCACCGCCGGCAGCGCATACGCGGCCACCAGGGAAATATGGGAGCGACTTCCGCCCTTCACCGCAGTTTTTGCGGTAAACGATGCTTCGGCAATCGGCTTTATGCGTGCTGCAGCTGAACGGGGGATGATATGTCCCCGGGATTACGAAATTTGCGGATTCGACAATAATGAAGAGTTCACACCCTTCACCACTCCATCAATTTCAACCTTCCATCAGCCCCTGCAGGAGATCGGCGAATTTGCAGCCGAACGGATACTGTGTCAGCTCGACGGGGGCTCAACTCCCCAACAGCTGATCCTGCAGCCCCGATTTATTCAGCGGGAATCGTTCCGGCTGGCGGATACCGTAGATACCTGAAGCTCCTCCCGATTCACCCGAAGAAGCCTTGCGTTTATGGCAACGACCACTGTGGATATTGACATAAGGATTGCCCCCGCTTCCGGTGACAAAATAAATCCTGTGCCATAGAGCACCCCGGCAGCCAGGGGAATGGCCACCACGTTGTAACCTGTGGCCCAGATCAGGTTTTGAACCATCTTCCGGTACGTCGCCCGGCCGAACAGAATAAGGGAGGTTATATCCAAAGGATTTGAGTTCACAAGAATAATATCTGCGGAGGAGGCGGCCACATCGGTTCCCGAGCCCACGGCTATTCCCACCTGTGCTTGGGCCAGAGCCGGCGAATCGTTCACTCCGTCGCCGGTCATGGCAACAAATTCACCCTGATTCTGAAGCTCTTTAATCTTACCCTGCTTCTGATCGGGCAGCACCTCGGCGAAAAACCCGTCCATGCCCAGCTGATCAGAAACTGCACCTGCGGTCTCCTGGTTGTCACCGGTGAGCATCCAGCATTTAATACCCCGTTTTTGCAGAGCCCGCACCGCCTGATAGGACTCCGGTCTGATAGTATCCGAAAGGGCAATGGATCCCCTTAGATCGTCATCCACAATTACAAATACCCGGGTAACACCGCCCTGCTTCTCAGCACCTTCGGGAACGCTCAGATTTTTCTCTCTCAGGTACCCTGGACTCAGCACCTTCACATCTTTGCCGGATACGGTACCCGAGACCCCTCTCCCTTTCAGGGCCTGAAAATTCTCCGCAGAAGAGATGTGGACCCCTTTGTGAGAAGCATAAGACACAATGCCCTTGGCAATGGGGTGCTCGGACCCCCCCTCCAATGCTGTGGCAATAGCAAGCATCTCTTTTTCCCCATCACTCTTCTCTGAGGTCCGGTCTTCTGCCCCGCCCATGGAATCTCCGGCCGCTTCGCTCCTGGAATCTCCGGCCGCTTCGCCCATGGAATCTCCGGCCGCTTCGCTCCTGGAAGAAGAATCGTACACGTCCACAGATGTTACCTCAAAACTTCCCTCGGTGAGGGTTCCCGTCTTATCGAATACAACGGCGGTAATTTTTCTGGCGTTCTCAAAGGCAGTGCGGTTACTGATAAGCAATCCGTTCTGTGCGGATTTAGTGGTGGACTGGGCAACAACCAGGGGAATCGCCAGCCCCAGAGCATGGGGACAGGTGATAATCATTACGGTGGCCATTCGTGCGATGGAAAACTGAAGATCCTGTCCCAACAGCAGCCAGGAAACGAGAGTCGTCAGGCCGACAGTAATGGAGATAATGGTAATCCAGAAGGCAGCTCTGTCCGAAAGAGCCTGGGTTCTGGATTTCGCCGCCTGAGCGTCCCTCACCATAGCAATTACTTTAGAAAGATAACTGTCGTCTCCCGAGTGTTCCACCCATACTTCAAGGGAACCGTCGCCGTTCACCGATCCGCCGATCACCTCATCCCGGGCTTCCTTTCCCACCGGTTTCGACTCACCGGTGAGCATTGATTCATCCAAGTAGCTGGATCCTTCGATTACCAGACCGTCGGAAGGGATCTTTTCCCCCGGCTTAATAACCAGAATATCCCCTTTATTGATTTCAGACAGAGACACATCTTCCACTCCGTCATCGGTTTTGCGGTGGGCTTCAGAGGGCATAAGCTGGGCCAGCTTCTCAAGGGCAGAGGACGCTCCGAGAACCGAAGCCATCTCTATCCAATGGCCCGCAAGCATAATGGCAATAAGGGTTGCAAGCTCCCAATAAAACGGAGAACCCTCAAGACCGAAGGTTACCGCCGAACTGTATACATACGCCACGGAAATCGCCAGACCGATAAGCGTCATCATTCCCGGTGTTTTGACCTTCAGCTCCTGCACCAAACCAGAGAGAAAAGGCCATCCGCCGTACAAGAAAATGACTGTGGATAATCCGAACACCACATATCCGTCTGAGGGAAAGCTCAAGGAATATCCCAACGCTTCCTGAATCAGTTCCGCCATACCCAGTACCGGGATCATCAGCACCAGAGTAATATAAAACCTGCGCCGAAAGTCCCGAATCATCATTCGATGATGGTCGTTGTGATTGTTATGTGAATCATGTTCCCCGGGTTCGTCCATAGCCATTACCTCCCCTTCCATACTTTTTTTGAAAGTAATCCTAATCGTAGGTTGGATTCCACCGTTTCACGCAAATTTCTGGATAATTGATGTTCTCCCGCCAATTGTGAGAACCGGGAAAACGCTTCACCCACCCGGTCGATTATCTCTCGGCTCTTCTTATCGCTGAGATTACAATAGCGGTCAAATTGCAGGAAATCTTCGTACAGGAAATCATTATTTTTCCGGTTCAGTCAGCACTGATGATTACCTGTGAATTTACCTGCCGGATCATATGCATATGTCAAATCGAAAGCCGGAGAAAGGCTCCACTGCCCGGCCCTATCCATGAGAAACCCGGTGTTCTTGGTATGATCATCCTGGTTCCTTCCAAAAACATTAAAAACGGCTCGCCTGAATATTTCCGTTTCTGATTATGCGGTCAAAGCGCTCTATCAGGAAATGTCGGTCCTTGGAATCATCAATGAGCTCTGTCCTTGGCATATTGATACCGGCCTTGCGGGCAATCAGGCTGTAAATATATTCAAGGACGGGCAATCCCCTGGGATCCGTTTTGTCCATATCCTGATTGGAACTTGAATCGAATTTGAGAAGCCAGTACGTGTAATGGGGTCCATGGTTTACCGTCCCATCTAAGAGCTTCCCTGTACTTGATTTCGCAACCACGGCTTTTGAGCGGGCACCTCCCGCACTGGATCCGACCCGAATCATGGTTAACGCAGCAGACCGTTCATTAGTTGATAGCAGGTTTCCATGCAATGCTGATTGACGTTGCTGAATACGGTCGGCCAGTTCCGAAAGTTGCTGTACATCCAACGCCGAACGCTGCAGCGGAAGAGTTTCCCCGGGTTTATATTCCAAGGCACCCATACCACGGTCCGCTATATATGAAAGTCTGTCCAGCGTGGTAACCTCAGATGCCGGTATATTTTTTTCGGCCATATACATGTCGATCAATTGGCTGCCGAATTTGTCCGGCAGAGAATCCGCAATAAAGCCGGGAACACCCTGGAATGATTTAAAACTAATCCCGTCGAAAGTAAAACGGCTCGGAGGATACTTTAGATGGACAGGGGCGATTTGGATACGGGATTCCATAAACCCCGGTTCGTATTCGAACGAAGCTATGCGGGGTTGTCCGGAGCATATCCCAGGGAACCGACTTTGATACCCCAGAGTTGAACGTAAACGACTCCGCTCACTCTTCATCTCCCCATTGAAAATCACCTTTCGACTTCTGTTTATCCCGAACACGCTTGGGTAATTCGGCCCCGTTCTTTACCCTGGGGCTGCAGGATCCGGCCCCGGACTCCTCAATCTCCGTTTCTTTCATGTGATGTCCGATATAGAATTCCATTTTACCAATATACGGGTTTATTAATCTCTTCCACACAATATGTATTGCCAGGTATCGGATGAAGTGTATTGCCGAGCAATGATTGAGCCAACCATCCCTCGGGATATGATAATTCTACAGGTGCCGCAATGATGTCTTCGGTTATTGTTTGAAATCCAACTTTTGAGTAAAAATTGATGTCTCCGTAGGTAACAACTATTTCAATTTCCTCATCTTTGAGTTTTTTAAGACCGTAATTGATCAACTCCTGACCAATTCCCTGCCCCTGATAATCTGTATGGATAGCCACCGGAGCCAAAATAAATGCCTTGGTTTTGTTTTCGAACGTCAATCGTGAAAAAAAGATGCACCCGACAATTTTCTTATCATCCATCGCCACAAAACCATATAGATCTTCATTTTTTGTATATGTCATAAAATCGTGAGTCAAATCGCCGATTAAATTACCTTCACTTTCTCCTTCTGAATCTGTAAATGTTTTAACAAACATATTCCTGATTTCTTCAATCTGAGCCGAAGTGTAAATAGAGAAGTCCACTGATTACCCCCTTTATGTATCATCATTATACGTGACAAAAAATCACACATCAATTCTATACATAATTAATAACAGATGGCCCCATCGTTGGAACCACCAAAGCGTAACTGTCTATCATCAAATAGAACCTCATTGGTCCAATCTGAAGATGATAATCTAATTTCCGATTCTTCCGGCCCCTCAGTTGCTTCCGGGAAACCCAAACGACTTTCGGGTAATAATATAGACCTGTCGGAGAGGTGTTTTCTTGTTGAGATAGTCTGAGATTTCTTTGTCAGAAAAACCTTCATCATGAAATCTCATGATGAGTTCATATCGATATTCCTGCCTGTCCGGAATATGTTTCAATGAAAGAGATCGTGTAGTGACCGTGGCATTGAACTTTACGACAACATCTTTCCAGGATCAATCCAGAGGAAACTGATTCCAGTTCAAGGGAATCAGTTTCTCCGAATTTCCTGTCATAGGAAGCCTACTCCACCGTCACACTCTTGGCCAGGTTTCGGGGCTGATCGATCTCCCGCCCCAGCCCCAGGGCGACGTAATAGGCGAATAGCTGGAGAGGTACAACTGCCACAATGGGTGCAAGCACCTCATCGGTGGCGGGGATTTTGATAATATCGCTTGCCAGATCCTCGAGCCGGGGATCATCCGAGTCGGTGAGGACAATCACTTTGCCTTCCCGTGCCCGCACTTCCTGAATATTCCCAATATCCTTATCAAGAAAATCCCCTTCCATGGCAATAAACAGGGAGGGCATGTGGGGAGATATGAGAGCCAGGGGTCCGTGTTTCAGGCCTCCGGAGGAAAATCCTTCTGCATGGATATAGCTGATCTCTTTCAGCTTCAACGCGCCTTCCAGGGCGATGGGATAGTAGTTACCCCGTCCCATGAAGAGCATACTGCCGTACCCTTTATATTTCTCCGCAATTTCCTTAATTCTGTCCCTGAGACCCAGGGTCTCATGAATCCTATCCGGCAGCTCCATCATGGCATCCACCAGCTCCTTGCCCCGGCGAACCGGCACGTCCCGCATCCGCCCCAGAAGCAGCGCCAGCAATGCCATAACGGTTACCTGGGAGGTAAATGCCTTGGTTGAGGCCACCGATTTTTCCGGCCCCGCATGGGTGTACACCCCGCCTTCGGTAAGCCGGGCAAGGGTTGAACCCACAACATTCACGATGCCCAGCACCCTGCCGCCCTTATTCTGAACTTCCTTCACCGCGAGAATGGTGTCGGCGGTTTCGCCGCTTTGGCTAATTGCCAGATAGAGGGTATCCCGTTTCACAATGGGATTGCTCACCCGGTATTCCGAAGCATCGAACACCTGCACGGGAATCCTTGCCAGATGTTCGATCATGGCACCGCCCACGCAGCCGGCGTAATATCCGGTTCCCATGGCCAGCACATGAATCCGTTCAATATCGAAGAAATCCCGCTTATCAAGGTTCAGCCCCCCCAGCTTGGCGGTGCCGAAATCGTGGAGAAGGCGGCCACCCTCACCCATGGCCCGGCTCACCGCTGTAGGTTGCTCAAATATCTCTTTCAGCAGAAAATGGTCATACTCCCCTTTCAAGGCCTGGGTTTCGTCAATATCCACCTGTTCGACGGTCTTTTCAACCTCCCGATCCTGACGGTTGATAGTCTTATACTGTTTGGGTGTAAGAATTGCCATTTCACCGTCTTCCAGATATATGGCCTGACGGGATAAACCGATGAACGCAGTGGCGTCGGAAGCAAGAAACATCTCTTTCTCGCCGACTCCCACAATCAGGGGACTTCCGTTTCGAGCTCCGATTAAAAGATCCGGGTGATCCCGGAATAAAACGATTATACCGTATGTTCCCTCAATCCGTCGCAATGCACTCTTCACCGCTTCCTCGGGTTTTTCCGGGTTTTGCTTCAGGTAATCTTCAATGAGGTGGGCCAGAACCTCCGAGTCTGTTTCGCTGAGGAAGCTGTACCCCTTGGCGATCAGTTCATCCTTCAACGCAACATAGTTATCGATAATTCCGTTATGAACCACCGCAACGCTGCCGTCGGCGCTTTCATGGGGGTGGGAGTTCTCGTCAGACACTCTGCCGTGGGTTGCCCAGCGTGTGTGTGCGATGCCAAGATTGCTGGCCGACCGGGAGGGCAATGCCTGCTCAAGGTTGTTCAACTTGCCCTGTTTTTTTATCACCTTGATGCTTTCACCCTGGAGCAGGGCCACACCCGATGAGTCATAGCCCCGGTATTCCAGTTGACGAAGTCCCTGCATCAACACCGGCATGGCCTTTCTCGGGCCGCAATAGCCTACAATTCCGCACATATCTTTCTCCTGATTGGTTTATCCATAAATAATCCGGCGGATCTGCCGGATGCTCAAAGGGGGGGCCGTAAATCGGCGCTGGGGCAGTTCCTGTTCAATCCGGCGGTAGATCTCCGTGTTGGAAAGCCCAGAACGCTGGAGTTCACCATGCCGCTGAACCACAAACTCCTGAAGGCTGCAATTCCAGTACTCGCTGATATCGTCCACAAGCATATCCAGCTCGTGTTCGCCTATGGAGTAGTTATCCAGCAGATGCTTTTTTAGACGTGTATCGACCCGAAGAATTGATCCCTCCTCGGAAAGGGCGGCCCCTGGCAGAGCTTCGCCGCCTTCCACAGAAGAGAATGTAGACCAATGCTGCAGTTATTTCAATATTTTACAGTATATTTACCCGTTTCCGGGCAAAATAAGAGAATTACATTTCCTATTCTCCAAGAAGAGCATCGTCCCGGGCAAATTCGGTTCCGGTTACAGCATGAAAACGCTCAACCAAATCAGAGACAGTGAGACGCTGTTTTTCTTCACCTTCAACATCCAGGATAATCCGCCCCTGGTCCATCATCAGCAGACGGTTGCCCTGATCGATGGCATGCTGCATGTTGTGGGTGATCATCATGCAGGTGAGACCGAACTCGGAGACGAACTGCCTGGTCAGTTCCTGAATCTTGCCGGCATTCCGGGGATCCAGGGCCGCCGTATGTTCGTCCAGCAGAATGAGGCGGGGTTGACTGAGAACCATCATCAGCAGGGTGACCGATTGCCGCTGACCGCCGGAAAGTAGTTCAACGTTTTCCTTAAGCCGATGTTCCAGACCCATATCCAGACGTTTAAGCTGACTGCGGAAATACTCCCTGCGTGTATCGTTCAGAGATATTTTCAGCCCTTTGAATCCCTTTGTGGAGGCTATCATCATATTATCCTCCAGTGTCATGTTTCCGGCGGTACCCATGGTGGGGTTCTGGAAGATTCTTCCGATATATTTCGCCCGGCGGTGTTCCGCAAGCCGGGTGATGTCCTGTTCGCCTAACTGAACCGTTCCCCGGGACGGGGGAAGGGTTCCGGATATCAGATTAAAGAGAGTGCTCTTTCCCGCTCCGTTGGAACCGATAATGGTAATGAAGTCCCCTTCCCGGACATCCAGATTCAGATTGTGAATGGCGGTATGCTCGTCGGCAGTACCGGGGTTGAACACTTTACTGAGATGGGAGATTTGTATCATGTATCGGTCTCCTTGGAAGGTCTAGCTTGAGTCCCATTAGCATCGGTATCCGGCAGAAATTCTTCCTGCAGTGCATGTTCCAGGGCAATACCGGCCGCTTTTTTTTGCCGCCGATCCTCCTGAACCCGGGTATATAGTAAAAGCCCCACGATAAACAGACCGTAAATCAGCTGGAGATCGCTGGGCCGCAACTGGATAAACACCGCCCGTCTGGCAAGAAACATGAGCGAACGGAAAAGGATGGAGCCCACGATCACCCTGAGGGTGAGAACCCATATCCGGTTGGAGCGGAGCACCAGTTCGCCGATCATCACCGAAGCAAGACCGGCAATCACAATTCCCCTCCCCAGATTCACATCCGCCGAACCCTGATACTGGCTTGCCAGGGCCCCAGATAGGGCTACCAGGGCGTTTGAAAGTCCCAGCCCGATAATTTTCAGGGTCTCTGGATTCACACCCTGGCTTTTCACCATCTGCTCATTGCTCCCCATGGCGCCCATGGTGAGTCCCATATCAGTGTGAAAGAACAGGTCGAGAATCAGCTTCACCACCAGCACCACCACTGCAAAGACAATGAGAATTACCGCACCCCGGCTTAAGCCCGGCAGGAGAGCCTGCACCCCATCCAGAAGCGTATCGTATTTAAGGAAACTGATGTTGGGACGGTTTCCCTGCACACGCAAATTCACCGAATAAAGCATGGTCATGGTAAGAATTCCCGCCAGCAGATGGGGCACCTTGAGCTTGGTATGAATCAGTGCTGTCACCGTACCGGCTGCGAAACCGCCAAAAATAATCAGCGCCAGGGTAAGCGGTCCGGGAAGACCGGCCACAATGGCGGAAGCATAAATGGCAGCCCCCAGAGGGAAGCTGCCGTCGACGGTGAGGTCCGGGAATTCAAGGAGCCGGAAGCTGATAAACACTCCCAGCGCCATAATTCCGTATACCAGCCCTTCGGCCAGGATGGTCTGTATCATTATTCCACTTCACCGTCTCGGACAATGGAGCCCGCCCGTTGGATCACGTCTTCAGGAACATCGATGCCGAGTCGCTCAGCTACATCCAGATTGAGCACCAGCAGCAGATCTTCCGGATCGGTGAGAAATCGGGTGGGAAGATCCGCAGGTTCCGCTCCCTCCAGCACCTCATCGATGAGCCGTCCGGTGGCCAGGCCCATGGCATAATAATCGAAGCCATAGGCAGCAAGAACATCATAATCGGTGAAACTTGAAGGGTCTGCGGTAATTACCGGCACATTGTTCTGGTTCGCCACCTCAATGAGTGCAGGAAGTGCGGAGAACACCGTATTGTCAGTTGATACGTACACCGCGTCCACACGGTCCATGATCGCTTCAGCTGCCTGTTTCACCTGCCCTGAATCAGCAATGGTAGTGGAAACGAAATCCAGCCCGCGATTAGTTGCCGCTTCTTCCGCCAATTCCGCCAGTTTTACCGCATTGGGTTCCCCTGAGGTGTAAACCGTCCCGATGCTCTGTGCACCGGTGAGTTCGATGATCAGATCTATCTGCTCAGCCACCGGGGTGAGATCGCTTACACCGGTAACGTTATTTTTCCCCGTTTCAAGGTCATCCACCAGCCCTGCATCCACCGGATCGGTAACCGCAGTGAATATCACCGGCCGGTCGGTAATAGCTGTTGCCAGTGCGATGGAAGTGGGAGTGGCGATTCCAACGGCAATATCCACATCATCGAAGAGGAATTTGCTGGCAATCTGACCGGCGGTATTCATATCTCCCGCTGCATTCTGCACATCGAAGCTGATATCATCATAACCCAGCTCCGCCATTTCATCCTTAATGCCCTGTTCAACCGCATTCAATGCAGGATGTTCCACAATTTTGGAAATTCCCACGGTTACACTTTTCTGTTCCCCGGCACAACCGGCGAAAACCAAAATAACAGCCGCAAGAACCGCCGCCGTCTGAATTGTTACGCGCTTCATACCCACCTCCATATTTTCCCGTTTTTTTAAACAGGTTCGGGTCTTCCGTATACATATTCACATTAAAGACTCTTTCAACAGTGCAATTTGGAAGAGTCTCAAAATGGGATCGATATACACCATGTATGTATTCCATCAATAGTACCTGATTTCTCGAGGCTTTGGCAATTTCTCAATGACCATTTTTAAAATTGCCTCTGCCTTTTTCACGAAAAACCTGTTTGGAGATACAGAAGCGTTCCTCTGCTTTTCAGTTCCTTTAAGCTTGATTTCAGAGGGAATTACGAGTATTGTGGTCAGAGTTTTTCCCGAACCACATTCAGCAAAGGCCCTTTCAAAGAACAGGTTTGAAGGGGTCTTAGTACACAGGAGCTTTGCAATGAAAAACCAATCGCTGGAAGGCTGGCTGCGTGTAGGCGCCGGCCTGTTGATTAATCTCTGCATGGGCACCATCTATTCATGGAGTGTATTCCGCACCCCCATGGAGGAGCTGTTTTCCCTCACTGCAGTCCAGAGCGGACTCCCTTACATGATATTTCTTGCCATGTTTGCCTTCAGCATGCCTCTGGGAGGCTGGGTCATTGGAAAGATCGGACCCCGCCTTACCACGGTCATCGGTGCCGTCCTCTTAGGCAGCGCGTGGGTGATCGCCGGAATCTCCGGCAGCTTCACGGTAATAGTAGCAGCCTATGGCGCTCTTGGAGGTGTTGGGGTGGGTCTCGCATATGGTGCACCCCTTGCGGTTGCAGGGAAGTGGTTTCCCCGGAGGAAGGGTCTGGCAATGGGGATTGCCCTGGTGGGCTTCGGGCTGTCTCCGTTTATTACCGCCCCTCTGGCTGAGTATCTCATTCTTTCGCAGGGGGTACTCTCCAGTTTTTGGATTCTTGGGGCGGCATTCTTCGTTATCATCGCCGTACTGGGACAGTTCCTGGTGTACCCCAAAACTGATGCTCAGAACTCTTCCCACCAGCACAGTCAGCAGGAAGATGTGCCCCCCGGCGAAATGCTGAGACGGCCGTCATTTTACGTGCTCTGGTCTCTCTACGTCATCGGTACCTTAAGCGGACTTATGGTAATCGGCATAACATCGCCGGCGGCACAGGAGATTGCCGGTCTCACCGGCCCGGCGGCGGCAATTCTTGTGAGTGTCATGGCAGTTTTCAACGGTCTGGGACGCCCGTTATTCGGAAGCATTACCGACAAATTCGGAGCACGAAACAGCATCGCTCTGGCAGCGATTCTGGTGGCAGCAGCTTCGGGACTGATGCTGATTATCCCCGAAGGATCGCCCGTTCTGTTCTCCCTGGCATTTGCGGTATTCTGGCTGCTTTTGGGTGGATGGCTGGCTATTGCTCCTGCGGCCACCACGGTGCTTTTCGGATCGAAATATTACAGCCAAAATTACGGAATAATGTACACCGCGTACGGTGTAGGCGCCATCCTGGGCACCCTCATTTCCGGCGAGATCCGCAGCGCCTTCGGATCCTACCGTCTGGCCTTCATTCCCACCCTGGGGTTGGCGCTTGCAGCGCTGGTCGTTGTACTGATCTTCATGAAAAAAGAACCTCAGAAAGGGTAATGAGGAATTACCGGTGCGGATGCCGTTCTCCCATCCGGGACTGCTTCGGGGGGATCATGAAGGGTTAGGTCGGGGCTGAATACCCACCTCCTGTTCAAAGCCGATTTTTCACCCCACTGGTATAGTGGGGGGGCGCTTTTTTCAGGATGGGGGGCGGCCCCCGGTTTTTTTAAAGGGGCATCCGGTATCAATCTGGGGAAGGGTCTGTCCCTTCTTTTGATTGAGGCTCCGGTTTCCTTTGTGTTCTAGGCTCCGCTTTCGCTTCTGTTTTCTCTTTGGGGCCCGTTTCTGACTGGCTGCTTTCCTTCATCTCAGGATGGCCGCCCTTCTTCATCTCAGGCTGGCTGCCCTCCTTTATCTCAGGCTGGATGCCATCCTTCACTTTAGGCAGGCCGCCCTCCTTTATCTCAGGCTGGCTGCCATCTGTGGGCTGAGGGTCATGTTCCGAGGCCTGAGCATCAGTTTCCGATTGCCGGGTTTTGAAACCGTCCACCTGGCTGCGAATGTTCTGAAGCTGAGTTCGGTTTTCCTGACCCAGCCGGGCTAATTCATTGGTTGAATCCCGAATTTCCTTTATGCCCGCATCAATCTCACTGATGCTTCCGGAGACGGAGCTTGAAACTTCAAGAACATTGCTGACATTACGGTGAATACCTTCAGCACCCCGGTTGAGCCGGGTGCTTTCCTCTTCCACCCGGGTGGATACTTCAGTGAGCGAGCTGATGGTGTCCAGAATCTGGGTGCTGCCCTGATTCAGTTCTTCCATGCTGGCCCCGATTTCCCCAAACACAGAGGTAAACTGTTCAACTTCCTGCTGTATTCCGGAAAAACTATCTCCCGTCTCCCGGGAGGATTCCATGGCTCGATGTATCAGGTCCACGGAACTATGAATGCTCTCACTGATCACCACGGAGTTTTCCCGGGTAGTTTCGGAGAGTTTACGGATTTCGTCAGCCACCACACTGAAGCCCCTGCCGGCGTCTCCGGCATGGGCGGCCTCGATGGCGGCGTTCATGGCTAAAAGGTTTGTCTGTTCGGATATGGACTGGATAATTTCGGTGGCTTCGGTAATTTTATCCGCAGCCTGCTGAACCTGGGTAATGAGATCCACAGTGGACTCAAGATTCTCTCCCCCTAGCCGGGTAATACTCAGCAGTTCATCGCTGCGCTCCCGGCGTTCACGGATACTGCTGCTCACCGACTGAATGGAGGCAACCATCTCCTCGATTGCAGAGGAGGATGAGTCAACAGCCGCTTTCTGGGTGTTCACCGCTTCACTGAGGGTACCCGCTATGCCCCGGATATCCTCAACTGCCTGAAAACTGGAATGCACATGTTCATCTAACCCGGCTACCTGATCGGATATAGAATTGAGATTCCGGGATATCTGATACACAGCGGCTGAACTTTCCTCGGAACTGGCCAGAAGAGTATCCGAGAGATTATCCGCCTGAACCACTGTGGCCTGAATATTGCTGACAATTTCCTGCAGCTTACCCACAAACACATTAAAGTATTTGCTCATACTTCCAAGTTCATCCTTGCGGGAGATATCCAGTCGAACTGTCAAATCGCCCCTTCCCTGGGAAATCTCTCTGAGAATCTCTACGGTACTCTTTAGGGGACGGGAGATGCTCCGACTCACCGCCGCAAATAGGAGAATAAGCAGCAGTAATACAACCGCAGCAAGGACGGCAACAAGCCGGATCATATTAAAAACTGCCGCAAGGGCCTCATCCACATCCTGTTCAGCCACAACCACCCATTGAACCCCGGGAATATCCAGAGGGGCATAAGCCCCCAGCGTATTGGTCTGCCGGAAGCTTTCGCCTATGGTCACCCCCTTCTCTCCCTGAAGGGCCAGGTCCACCGTATCGGTCCGCATAGGCAGATGGAGAATGGTAGTTTCGAAGCTTGCAATTTCTGTTGCCAGAGGTCCTTTATCCAGTTCGGTATTCAGCAGTTCATAGAACTCCGCCGGCTGTTCCAGGAACATGCGGTATTCGGTACGGAGCATCCGGTCGGTTCCCACAATATAGGTTTCTCCGGTGGCTCCCAGCCCCTCCTGCTCCCAGGAGCGGTCTCTGGTCATCACCTGCTCAATCTCCTCAACGGGCATTTGGAAAATGAGTACGCCGATCAGCTCTTCACCCCGGTAAATCCCTGTGGAAATGAATGAAGCGGGAGCGGCGTATGAGGGAAGATAGGGGCGGAAATCGATGAGATAGCTGGTTCCCTTTTCACCGCTCATTGCTGACTGAAATGCCTTGCCTATGCCGCTGGATGTGTAGGGACCGTTTTTCAAATCGGTGGCAAAATCCGCTTCCTTTTCCACCGAGTAGACAATGGTTCCGTATTCCGGTTCCACCAGAAACATATCGTAATACCCGAACTTTTCAAGATACGATCTAAACACGGGATGATAGCGGGAGTGGGAGCGGTCGTATCCGTCAATACCCGGATCAATCAGATTCTCCTTATTTCCCACAGGGTTGGGATTGTTGACAAGAAATCTTTCCTGGAGAATAAATGATGCCACATTCCTCGGCAGCAGGCGGCTGGTTTCGCTTGGACGGACAGTTTCGGGAATACGCATGAGATACTCGGTCCGCAAATACTCAGATACCCGCCTGCGCATATCCAGCAGTCTGTCCGGAGGACTGTCTCGAAGCTCTTCGTACTCTCTCCTGAAATCCTCCATGGCCTGGATCACCATCAGGTTTTCCGCATTTGCCTCGATCTGATTGGAGATCTGCTCAAAATAATTCTCAACCTGGGATGCCTTGATATCCCGGATTGCGGAGAGTTTTTCAAAGACCAGATCCCGTTCCGATTGCTGTGCAATAAAAATAATCCCCAACGCAATAAGCGCCAGGGATATAAACGTGATCATTAAAATACCTGTAAGGCGTTGTCGTATCGTGAGGTTCATATTTCACCCTACAGGGTATATCAGTACATAATCAAGCGCCGGGCAGGGAAATTTCCACATAGAAAATATTCAGCTGCCGGAGCGCAGAAAAGAGATTGTATCCTGATGCATGCAAACTCCTGATAACTCTTCGCATGGAAATATCACTGCTTCCCCCCTGCCGATAGAGAATCCGTTCCTGTTCATACGCCTCAAGATTCTGGTCAAAGCTGTCGGCGGCATTCTGTGCCGTTGATATGAGCTGACTGTAACGGTCTTTCAGCCGCCTCAGTTCCAGTTCAATCTCCTGCTCTGCCCTGCCGATCTGAAGGCGGTTCCTTCTCATCCTTTGTTCATACAGACGTTTTTGAAGCTTAAATCCCCTCCGGAAGGGATCGGGAATATCCAGGCCGGCGCTCAGGGTCAGTGTGTCATCGCCGGGGTTTTCCAGAAGTTCCCCGGAATCTGCCCCCTCTTCGGTTTCCTCAAACGGCGCCTGGTAGTTGATATTGATATTCAGTCTGGGTGCGTCGGCCCTGCCGGCATCCATCAAGGTCGCTCGGGCATTTCCCATATCGTAGCTGCTCTGGAGAATGTCAGGATCATGTTCCAGCATTCTTCGCCGCAGACTCTCCCAGTCCGGTACGCTGGCCAGACTGTCGGCCGAGGGGAGAAGCCGGTTCTGGAGAATTTCGTCTGTAAAATCACCGTATGCTTCCAGATCCGATTCAATGCCCCGCTGTATGTCGCCTATTCGGTTTTCCAGTTCTCTAAACCGGGAATTCTGCACCTCCAATGAATCGATGGCGAAATTCAGTTCGTTGTCAGACACAAGCCCTAACGACACATCCTCGCGGATCTGCTGAAGCTCAGTTTCCTGAATTTTAATACTCTCATCCAGCAGATAGAGTTCCTGAATCAACTGAAGCCGCTGATCCAGCCGCTGCATCATTGACAGGCTCTGCTGATTCAGACCCTCCCGATAATTCAGCCGTGCCGCCGCTACTCCGTTCTCCGCCGCCTGCAGTCCGGCAGCCAGAACATCGAAGCGTAAAAATTTACCATCCAGAAAAAGGGGCTGGGAAAGACCCGCAGACACCCCTGGAGAAAGACGGTACGACCATTCTTCGTCCCCGGACAACCTGTTCTGGGACAGCCCGGCTGAAGCAGTGGCAAAGATTTGTCCTCCACTGGGCAACGCTTGATCGGCGGAGAGACTCAGAGACCAATCGATGGCCTCATCATCTCCGGGGTCGTTTCCGGGAACCGGTGCTGCGCTGAAATCCGGACCCTGGCTGTACGCCACCATACCGCTTCCCCCTGCGGGAGAAGCTCCGCCGCCGATACTCAATCCGGGGAAGGCGTTGCTTCTCTGGAATCGGTACTGGGCCTTTGCCGACTCCACAGAAGAATCCATGAGCTTCATCCCCCGGGATTCGGCCAATCCCCGGCGAATCCCCACCAGGAGCCCGTCAGCGTCGCTGTGTTCCGGAAGGCCCTCACCGGTGAGGCGCCGGACAATGGAGTTGCCCCTGCGGGCCAGGATTTCCGGATCCCCGGGCAAGACGTCCTGGGATCCGGGAGAAGGCGCAGCGGGCAGCATGGGGTATGCGGGAAGCATAATACTGAACTCCTCGCCACCGGCGGACTCAAGGGCGTCCCCGGCAGCACCGCCGTCCTGTGCATACAGCCCCCCGGCAAACGGGGATGGTGAGAGAAGGGGAAACATCAGGGCAAACAGAGCCAGGGTCAAAACCCCTCTGGCCGGTCCGGGAGCAGCGGTTTTCCGGTCGTAAAGCAGTCCGTAGAGCCCGGGAATAATCAGCAGGGCGGTGATGGTGGAAAATATCAGACCGAAAATAATGGTACTGGCCATAGGTCCCCATACCACCGAGCTGCCGCCGATGCCCAGGGCCGTGGGAAGAAGGCCTGCAATAGTGGTGAGAGAGGTAAGCATAATGGGACGCAGCCGTGTTCCGGCGGCTTCCTTCACTGCTTCAGCCACCGAGGCTCCTTTTTCCCTCAATTCATTAATAAAACTGATAAGGACGATTGCATCATTCACCGCAATTCCCGCCAGCGCCACGCCTGCATAGAGCACGGTGGTGGAAAATGCAGTCCCGCTGAGGGCAAGGTACAGCACCACCCCTACAAACGAGAAGGGTACGGAGAAGAGAATTATCAGAGGCTGGGAATAGCTCTTAAATTGAGCCCCAAGTATAAGATAAATGAGAAATATGCCCAGGAGAAACACCCGGAGGATTTGAATAATCAGATCCTGAAACTCGGAAAACTCGCCCCCGGTCCCGAATTCCACATCGGGATATTCCAGGGCCAGTACGTTTTCAAAATACGCTTCCACTTCCTGGTTAACTACGGCAAGATCAAGACCATCCGCTGCATTTGCGGTTACGGTTATCTGACGCTTGCCCTCCACCCTGCGGATGCTTCCCGCCGAACTGGGAAAGTCCACGGAGGCTACCGAGGAAAAGGGGATAAGCCTTCCGTCCTGGGTTGGTATGGAAGACTGCACCAGATCCTCATAGCGTGCCGTTCCGGGGCTGCCGAATCGGAGTACTATTTCAATCTCCTCGTTATCTTCGAAATACCTGCCCAACACCAATCCGTCAAACTTTGCCCGAATAAAATTCCCCACCTGTGAAACCGAGAGACCCAGGGCAGTTGCCCGTTCCTCATTTACCTGAATGCGTATTTCAGGATTTCCCGGCTGATAATTATCCTCGACATTGAAAACCCCTTCAATTCCCCGGAGATACTCCTGTACATCTTCCGATGAGGAAATAATCTGAGGATAATTATCACCGCTCAAGGTAAAAGAAAGGGGGGCGGATGTGGGAGGTCCGTTCACCGCCTTTCGGTACACCAGCTCTTCGGGCCCTGCAATACCCGCCAAATCCCTTTGCACATCTGCGATGATTGCATCAATACTTCGGCTTCTCCCCTGCTCCACGTCTGTCAAATCTACCGTTAGCTGCCCAACATTTGAAGATGAATCCACGGATGTGCTGGAAGCCAGACTCCCTGCGGTGGAAAGAACCGAGAGAACTTCTCCGTCACCCACCCGATTCATGAGTCGGGATTCTATTCTGCTCAGCATGGAATCGGTTTTCTCCAGGGGTGTTCCCCGGGGCATGGTGATATCGATGGTAAAATAACTGAAATCCTCGGCGGCAAAGAGATCCTGGTTGAGGAAGGGGACCAGGGCAAAACTCCCTCCGGCAACCAGCAGAGCGGTCAAAAGAAGCCAGGCTCTCCGGGGATATATCCGCTTGAACAAGCGGTCGAATCGGGTACGAATTGCGGAAAACCATGCACCGGGTTCCCGGCGGGGCTTGCTGCCTTTTTTCCTCTCTTTTCCCCAATCGGCAAAATGAGATGGAAGAATATACAGAGCCTCCCAGGTACTTGCGATCAGGGCGATGGCTACCGTCAGAGGAATTACCCTGAGAAAGCGGCCGATGGTACCAGGAATGATCATCAGAGGAAGGAATGCCGCGACGGTGGTGGCTGTTGCAGCAATTACCGGCAGCACCACCTGGTTGGTTCCAGCAATTGCCGCATCGTGCCGGGAAAGCCCGTTCTGCTGCATCCGGTAGGAGTTCTCAATTATTACGATAGCATGGTCAACTATCAGTCCCAGCACCAGCACTAATCCGAAAAGGGTGTTGGTATTGATGGTTTCCCCAAGCAGCTCCAGGATAATGAACGTAAGGGCAAAGGTTACCGGTATTCCCAGAGCAGTCATCAACGCATTTCTCAGGCCGATAAACAGTGCAAGAATAACCACCAGAAGCGCAAGCCCCATTAGTGCGTTGCCGGTGAGAACCGAAAGGCTGTCTCTGATCTGCACCGTGGAATCGTTCAACAGGGTTACATTGAGGCGGGAAGGCAAATCTTCTTGCCGTTCTCCCAGATAATCCCTGATTCCCTGAACCACATCCAGAGAACTTCCTCCGGGAACCTTGGTTACCCGAAGCGCCAGGGATGTATCTCCGTTTATTCTGCTGATGCCGGAATCGGGATTGAATCCGTCACTTACCGAGGCCACATCCCGAACCCGGATCATTCCGCTTCCGTCGTTCCCGCTTCGTCGGATAATCACATCCTGAAAATCATCTATCTCCTGAATGCTGCCCACGGTTCTCAGAATAAATTCTCTGCTTTCGGTATTCAGGGTTCCGCCGGGAATGCTTGAATTCCTATCCTGCACCGCCTGGAGTATTTCCCGGCTGCTGAGTCCCAGGGATGCCATCCGGGCGGGATCTGCATTCAGGGTGATTTCCCGGTCCCTGAGCCCTACAATATCCGCTGAAGAAACGTCGCTGATACCAAGAATATCTTCCTGAAAACGGAGTGCCTGATTCCGTAATTGGGAATAGGGAAGATCCCCGCTGAGCACCACCTCAATTACCGGAGCAAAGTCTGCGGACGAAAAATCATCCACCAACGGATTCAGCACGCCGTCAGGCAGATCAACCCGGTTAAAGCGGGTCTGGCTATCCTGAAAAAGGGTTTCAAAGCGCTGTTGGCTGATGCCGTCATCAAATTCGACCCGCACCACCGAAAGTCCCTCACTGGTGGTGGAGCTGATGGTTTTCAAATTGTCTATACCCTGGAATTCATTTTCAACAGGGATAGTGACGATGGTTTCCAGATCTTCCGCCGATACGCCGGGATAGGGCACAATAATGTTCACCCAGTAAAACGGCACCTCTGCGAATTGCTCCTGGGGAAGCTGGAGCATGCTGAATGCGCCGAGGGCAATCACGGTGAACATGAGAATATTCACCAGAACCGGATTTTTCACACTTAATGCTCCGATTCCTCTCTGCAGACGGGATTTGTCAATACCGTCAGAATATGTTGTGCCTCCGGATCCTTCATTGGATTCGTGTTTGCTCATTTCAAGTCTCCGTAGTCAAGATATGTTTGTGTATTCTGCCCTTAGGGCGATGGTTCCGCCCATCCGGGCTCTGTGTTGAGAATCAATCCAGCCGGGCTATCCTGTCATCGGCGCGTACCGCATCTCCGTCATTGAGATTGCTCAAACCGCTGACCAGGACTCTCCGTCCCGGAAGCTGCACCTCATCCGCCGTGGAGCGAACCGCCGCCATGGAGCCGTATTGGTCGAGCACTTCAACCCCCTGTTTCACTGCCCTGCCTTCCTGGAGAAGAAATATCCAATCCTCCTCCTCACGAACCAGAGCTGCCACGGGAACGATGGGCTGAAGCAGTTCAAGATTGCTTTCAATTTCCACTCCGGCGCTCATGCCCGCCTTGAGGACTGAGGGCTCAGGGTTTTCAAACTCAACAATTACCTTCCAACTTCCCGTTTGGAGATCACTCCCTGCTGCAACCGCGGTGACAAAACCGTCTCCCAGTATTTGTCCCCGGGGACTGGAAATACGGATCCCGGCGGGTTGCCCTTCCTGGATCAGAAAAATTTGATCCTGCCCCATGGAAAGCTCCACCTTCAGCCGGTCCAGATTAACCACCCGGGCTAACTGCTGCCCTGCGGTGATCCTGTCTCCGGGAATGAGGCCGGTTCCTTTCTGGGCAATTTTCCCGTTAATCGGTGAAGAAATACGTGTGTTATCCAGTGCATCTTCGGCCTGCTCCAGCCTTGCAGCAAGGCCGTCCACACGGGCCTGAACCTGATTGTACGCCGTCTGGGAAATGGAGCCCCGTTCATACAACGACCGCTGGGATTCAAGATCTGCCGCCGCACTCTCGTATTCCCGCTCCAGCTGCCGGAAGTTCAAACGGGCAATTCGATCATCCAACTGCAACAGCATCTCGCCTGCCTGAACATCCCGGCCCAGCTCAACGTTCACATCGGTAATAATGCCGGGTGTTACCGGACGGAGAATTACCTCTTCTACGCCCTGAATAATTCCGCTGGCATATATGGTGTTTCTCAGACGCCCCTTTTCTATGGTTGCCGTTTCTACAGCCGGCGCTTCTTCAGCTGTAGATTGATCCGCCGCCGATCCCGGATCCTGAACCTGGAGAGCGTCGCTATCTCCGCCTTCCGGCGTACAGGAAAGAAGGAGCATCAATGCAATCAAAAACAACACGGCCGCCAGCGACGGACGAAGGGATCTGCGAAAACTCGGTATGTTGCGTATCATATTTCACCTCATAATATTCAGTGTGGAGAAGCGGGCAGAACGGCGTCGTTGCACCCCTTCATTCTCACGACGGTATACGAATCTCCGTCATTAGGAATGAATCTACAAAAATCACGTTTTGAAATCAATAAAAATTTTACACCAATGATAAACTTTTTGCTCCAGTAAATATTGCATTTTGTGATTTTCTAAAATATCTGGCAAGATGACTCATGGGGATCTACACTGGAAGCAGCGGCTTTTATCCGATAATTGGCGGAAATGGGAGCTTATCTATACCGAGGATTATCTGTGCCGGAGGGAGGAAGCATGCCGGAAACAGTCAACATACGGGGTTGCAGTATCGGGTATCAGTTACAGCCGGGACCGGGGGTACCCAAAATTCTTCTCAACGGTATAGCTATGTCCATGAGTCACTGGACGCCCTTCATTGATGCATTTCCCGGGGAAGGGTCGTTCCTGCTCCACGACTTCAGGGGGCAGTTGCTCAGTGGTAAACCACAGGGAGGGTACTCTCTGGAAAGTCACAGTGACGACCTGGCCGTACTGATGGATCATGCAGGAATTGGGAAGGCGGACATTATCGGAACATCCTACGGATCGGAGGTGGCCATGGAGTTCGCCTTGAAGTATCCCGGAAAAACCAGAAGCCTGGTAATTATTGACGGGGTAAGTGAGCTGGACCCCCTCCTGTCCGCAGCAGTTGAAAGCTGGAAAAGCGCCGCATTGTCGGACAAACGGGTATTCTACCGGGGATTGATACCATGGAACTACTCGGCAGAGTATCTGGAAGGGCATCTGTCAAAGCTGAAAGAGCGGGAGGATATGGTTGCCGGTCTGCCGGATGATTACTTCCGCGCCTTTGCCTCCCTCTGCGATGCATTCGCAGATATTCGACTGACGCCCAGGCTTCAGGGAATCAGCGCACCCTGTTTGGTACTGGTGGCAGAGAAGGATATTCTCAAACATGGGGGCTTTGCCCGGATAATCAATGAAAATATTTCCGGTTCCATCCTTGAAATAATCTCTGGTGCCGGTCATGCTGTAGTCATAGAACGCCCCGGGGCAGTTGCCCGGCGTACCCATGATTTTCTGCAGCAGCTGGAGTAGATAATGATTCCCTCAAAGAGTATCAGCCCGCAGGTACACAACACCCGCAGGGTCCTGGCAAAAAAAAACGCCGGCAAGGATCCATCGTCGCAGGAAGCTACAGTTCCCCCTTCTTTGCCTGAAGAGGACGGTGAGCTACAAGAATACCGTCAGCTGGAGAAACAGTTCCGTTCTGCGCTGTCCCGGCAGCAACTTCCCGACGCATTGCTGGATGAGCTTTTCGAATGGAGCTGGGAGACGGCGGTTCGGGGAAACCGCCCGGACTTCATGGGCGATATCGCCGATCTCTTTGCCATGCAGTACGACGATAACGCCGACCCGTTGAAAACCGAGGATTGGCAGAACGTTTCGGAGCTTGCAGGGGAGTATGATTCAGATCTGGACATCCAGCTTCTGGAATACATCATGATGCAGGTCGTTGAACATCACGGCCTGGATTAAGAGCTGGTGTGAGCCGATGATCACTCTCTCACTATATCATCACTCAATGGAGAGTTGTGGGGCACATCCACCGGGCACAGCATCTTTTGGATAAACAGAAGTGCCGTTGCCGCTGCAGCGGCAACGAAAAGGAACACAACAGTGTATCCGGTGACTGAAATTAATCCCCCTATTATCAAAGGAAATACCGCCAGGGAAATATTGAACGTACCGAAAATCCTGCTGTACAGGGCCCGGTTTTTATCGGTACTGATCTCCATTAGCACTGCATCATCTGTCATTTTCTGAGCCCCCAAATACAGTCCGGTAAGGATAAATACCGGCAAGAAACCCTGAAAGGGGAAAATACGAGCTGCAATAAGTGCAAGAATGGGAACGGCACATCCCAGAGCGCTCCAAACCCGAAGCATCCCCTTGAACCCGAACCGTTTCACCACACGGTGCCAGATAAGGTTCCCGAGAACCATTCCGCCAATCTGAATGAGCACCAGATTCCCCAGCATTCGTGGACTTACATCGTACATCCTGTTTGCCAGAGCCACATAAAAAGGAAGCAGTACGGTGCCGAATCCCAACAGATTTGCGGATATTACATAACGTCTCAGGGTGGGATCTTTTCTCAGATATTCCGGAATCTTCCGTAATATACTCCCGGCTGTTTCCCCATCCCCTTCGGGAACGACGGGCTTCTCCCGGAGAAACCAAAACCCCAGACTGGCAAGGAGAAGACTGGCCGCTGACAGGGCGAACAACAGCGGATAGCTGTCATTGGCTCCCCGGGAAGCCAGAATGTGACGGGTGAGGAGTGCGGAGAGAAGAATCCCCATGCTCATGACCAATTGGCGGCGAAGCACAAACTTCTGACGGTCTCCCGATGGAAATGATTTCCCCACTAAATCGATATAGCTCACACCGGCAAATGCCCCGCCCAGGGTAAAAAGCAAAAGGAGGGAATATAGCGAGATCAGAAGCAAAGACAGAGAGCTTCCCCCTCCCAGAAACAGCAGAAGGGCAAGGCCGGCGAGAGAAGCAACACGCAGGTAAATGCCTCCCAGCAGAGCGGGCTTTTTCCGGGAACGGGTGTGAAGCCATCCGGCAAACAGCAACTGTGCACCAAGTGGAACACCCACCATAATAGCGGTCATTATTCCAACATGGACCTCGCTGCCGCCCTGTCCCAAAATTAATGAAGGAAGAATGGTGTTGATATCGGTGAAGGTTACCGTTACGGCAAGAAGCGCCGCATGCCAATAAAACGCCCTGCTGTTCCTGTGAAGGGAATGGTTCATAATCAGGAGTATATATTACCCGAAAGAATCCGGCCAGCCAAGAAAAGAATCCGTTCACCCAAGAGCCGAATCCGGCCGGCCAAGAGCAGATTCCACCTGTTCCAAGATAATTTCCGGGTTATCCTCAATCATCAATCCTCGATCCTCAACCGGAGTGAATATCAGAGTGTTTTCCTTGGACAATTCGTTATTATACCCATAGCCCTCTACTTCCGCGTACTTCAAATCCTCCGGACTCAACACCTTCCGGCTGAGTATCCATGCAGCCATATGACCCCGAAGCTGCTTGGAGGTGGCACTTACCGCCTTCCAGCGCCCCTGTTTCCATTGTCGAAAATCCACCCTTGTTACAGGGAGGAGATCAGCGGGTATCACTCTGGAAAATTCAGAGGAGCACAGGTCGATTATATAATTAACACTACCTGCGTCCCTCATACCCTTGAAATAGGCATCGATCCTTAGGCGCCAAAACTCCAGCAGGCTCTTCTTCTCCGGCCGTACATCACGGTGGGTGAAATCCAGCCGGTATGGTTGTATGCAGCTATTCTGCTCAAGAATTCCATAGAGGGCGGAAAGAATAAAGAGCCGGGAGATCCCCTCCGGTTGCCGGTCATTCAATGCAGAAAATGCGGGGCCTTTATACAGTCTGGCTGCGGGAAGGCAGGGAGCTTCTCTTTTGCCCCAGCTCTGCCAGAGGGTATGAATTTCTTCAGCCTTATGCTGTCCGATTTTTGAACCGTAGGTGAAGTATTCAGGGGTCCGTTCTTTCATGATACCTGCTATCTTCTCCGCTTCCTTCATAAACCTGGGAGTCAATGACTGCTGTGAATGAGCAATCCCCTGGGGAACTTTTTGTGTTTTTGAAGGTGAGAGACACACTGCAGCTGAGATCATGGTTCCTCCATATTTTTTTGCGCCGATTTCCGCTCTTTTCAAAATGGTTTTCCTGGGTTCTCATAACGATTCGACTGGAAAAAAATCCTTCCGGTGGTTACCCTGTAAATATGGATACCATCCGTTTTAGTAATGAACCAGAAGAACAATCGGAAAGGTACAATGCCGGGGATGAGCATGACAATCCCTGGATAATTCTTATCGCCGACGATGAGGGTGATGTACATATGATTACCAAACTGGTACTCGAGAATTTCCGATTCGATAACCGCCCGGTTCAAATTCTCAGCAGTTATTCCGGAAAAGAAACCCTCCAGGTATTGGAAGAGCATCCGAACACCGCGGTGCTGCTGCTTGATGTTGTAATGGAAAGTTACACCGCCGGCCTGGATGTGGTAAGCCAGATACGGGAAAGGTTTCACAATCAGGAAATCCGGATTCTCCTGCGAAGCGGACAGGCAGGCTACGCAAATGTATCCAGAATTATCCAGGAGTTCGACATCAATGACTTTATCAGGAAGGAGAACCTCCGCTATCAGGACTTAAAGGATGCGGTCACCCTGGCCCTCAGAGCATTTCGGGATATTCAGAAAGCCAGAACGAATGAGGCCGAGGAAACCCGAAACCGGGATGATAGTCAGGGTTGTGGGGACTAAGGTGCATCCGGTAAAGATTCGTGAAATACCCCGCCCCCGACTCGTTTTGTTCCTTCTCCTGGCATTCAGTTCGTTTTCCATTGTGCATGCCCAGGAACTGAGTGCGGCGTTTATCCCCGATTTGTACCCCCTGTCGTTTATAGATGCGGAAGGCAACAGGACCGGCTTCTATATTGATCTTTTGAACGCTATTTCAGATGAGCTGAACTATTCAATACGCTATATTGAGGGCAGCTGGGCGGAGAGCTTCGAAAGAACAGTGAACGGAGAGATCGATCTTCTCCCCAGTGTTACCTATACCCCGGAAAGAGATGAATTTCTGGACTTTGTCCCCGAGCATGTGTTGACCGGCTGGACACAGGTAATTATCCCGCAAAACTCCGAAGTGGAAAGCGTCATCGATCTTCAGGGGCTTTCGGTGGGCATAATGCGGGGAGATAATAATGGTGAAGCATTTGTTGAATTTATAGACAGTTTTGATATCCCCCCACCTCAGCTCCAGCTCTACGATAGTTTCCCTGAAATCCTTTCGGCACTTTCTGCAAATAATCTGGATGCGGGAGTTGTTCAGAGTTTTACCGAGGTGGAGCAGTATCCAGGCCTGAGACGAAGCGCCATCATATTCAACCCATTTCACACCAGTTTTGCTACTGCTTCGGGAAATATCCCCCAAGTCTTGGAAGAAATGGCAGGCCTCATTGAGAGATGGAAGGCCGGGGAACCATCACCCTATTACCAAATTCTCAACCGGTATTTCGGGCTGACTGAACGAATTGTCGTTCCGGTCTGGCTTACGGCCCTGCTGATAATTCTCACTCTCACCGCCCTTTTTTCCTGGCTGATTGTCCGAAAGCTTACCCTGGCCCTGCGCCGGAGCAAGAGCAGGCTGGAAGAGTTAAATGCACGCCTGGAAGAAAAGATTGAATTGCGGAGCAGACTCCTTGAAAATTCACAAAAAGAGTTGGTCCAGAAGGAGAAAATGGCAGCACTGGGAAATATGGTGGCAGGCATCGCCCATGAAGTGAATACCCCGGTGGGTGTGGCCATTACCGCCTCCAGCTATCTCCAGGAACAGGTAGAGAAATTGGCCAGGAATTATCGGAACAAATCATTAAGCGAAGGTTCATTTCATGAATTTATAGAACAGGCCGAGAGCTCCAGCACAATGATCCAAAGCAATCTGCTTCGGGCAGGGGATCTGATCCAGTCATTTAAAGAGATATCCGTTGATCAAGCGGTGGATGAAGCCCGGAGTATCAATCTCCGGGAATACTGCGAATCGGTGTTGCTCAGTCTTTCTCCCCGCCTGAAGGGGAGCCGCATTGATTACCGGCTTCAAGCCGAAGATGCAGAATTAGAAGTGCGTCCGGGGGCAATTGCGCAAATTCTCACAAACCTCTTTGAAAATGCAATTGTGCACGCCTTTGGTGATCCGGAAGCAACACCCGACTCCCCGCTTATTCAGATAACCGCCTATACCGAGGAAATTCACGGTACTTCGGCCCCCGCAGATTTGAATCGGAGCTTGGTAATACTGGTTGAAGATAACGGAAGAGGTATAGACGCCGAAATCCTCCCCCGGATCTATGAGCCTTTTGTCAGCAGTAAGCGCTTCCAGGGCTCCTCAGGTCTTGGCATGAGCATTGTTCATAACCTCGTGGTGGGACAGCTAAACGGCAGCATCAGAGTAGAGAATGTCCGGTCCGAATCCTTGCCGATAGACAATGCCCTGACTGAATCCCTCCCGGCAAAAGAAAATGGTGGGGGAAAGCAGGAGGGCAGAGGCACCCGGTTTTCCATCCACATCCCCGTTACCTGAATTCGACGCTCCGGGATCCAGAGCCGATCCTTCTAATCTGGTGAGTTCCTATGCTCCTATTCTAGCTCTAATGCTCCTAATCCACCTAGTGACAAGTCTTCCATTCTTTAGTATTTTACTTATAATATATATGATTTTCTTTATAAGGAGAGGATATGAGCTACTATATCAATACAGAATTGACCGGAGATTTCGAAGAGGTGATCCGGCAAACCGGAGATGCCCTGGCTGAGGAGGGCTTCGGAGTACTTACCGAAATCGATGTGGCTGCAACCATGAAAAAGAAGCTGGACGTGGACTTCCGAAATTACCGGATCCTGGGTGCATGCAATCCTCCGTATGCTCATAAGGCACTGCTGGCGGAAGACAAAATCGGCACCATGCTTCCCTGCAATGTGATCGTACAGGAGCGCTCCCCGGGAAACATTGAAGTTGCCGCCGTGGATCCTCTACAGTCGATGTCTGCTGTGGAAAACCCGGGGCTGGAACCCATTGCCCGGGAAATTCGGGAAAAACTCAAAAACGTAATTGATGCCCTGGGCGGCAGCTGATAAGCCGGATCGTGTTTTTGCCAATGGAAAAGCTGTTCAATTGCTCCCCTCAACTTACACATAAACTTTTTCCCGGCAAAAAGGGCAGTGATCTTCTATACTGAATAACGAGATAATATATACGTCAGTGTAAATCTTAGCCTGATTTTCCAGATACTTGCACTGACCGGCGGTTAACTAAGGAGTTCACACCATGACGGTAACCGTAAAACTGAGGATCATTGTGGGAGTGATCGTGCTCCCCGTATTGCTGTTGGGAGCTTTCGGCTTTGCATTGTATACCAGTACCTTTAATCAGGTATACGAAGAGGAAAAGCAGGGGTTATTGTCTCTTGCGAACTTGGTGGCCGAAGAACTCTATATTCCCATTGCACAGAAATATCAAGTTCTTCAGAGCCTCCGCTCCGACCGACAATTCAAAGAGGCCATAGAGCTTCTTCCCCCGAATACCGTTGAGTATGAAGTTATGCGCAATGCGGTACCCAATTATGAGGATTTGAGAAACCGTCTTATCGATATAACCAGCGGAACTCCCATTGATCTTCTCTATGTTGCCAGTGAAAATGCCCAGATTCTCTTTTCAGACAGGGAACCCCAACTGCCCGAATCCTATGTTCCCCGGGAAAGGCCATGGTATACCGGTGCGGTTGAAAAATACCGTCAATTCCGGAGTGCCGGCGCTTCCAACGAGGAGCTCAGTAGCGGTGGAAATACGGTGACCGGAGACAGGAATTCTCTCTTTTTCTTCACCCCTCCCTACCCCACTGCCGAAGAGGGTGCAGAACAAAGCTATGCCGTCACGGCCTCTGCGGTCATTCTTCAGGGAACGCAGATACGGGGGGTTGCCGCCCTGGATTACGACATCGTAGAACTTTCCCAGGTTGCCGGAGATCTGGCCCGGGAACATGAAATTCTCATAACCCTCTACGATCCACAAAGCATGAGCCAAATATTCAGCCTGCAAAGCGGATTTCTGGATCCAAATGATGAGGAAAACGCATTGAGGAATGTAGCCCTGGATTTAGGATACGATCCGGAAGGGGTGGATGATCTGGTTGAGGAAGTTCAGACCACCGGAGAAGTATATTTCGAAGGGAACAGCGTCCAATTCGGCGTATCAATGATTCAGACCACGGAAATGCGGGGAGCTCCCATTGGGATTATGGTTGGACGCAGTCTTGATGAGGTGGTTGCAGGGGTACGAAGCAGGGTATTTCCGCCCATCTTCATTGGGATTCTTGTGGCCATTCTGGTCCAGCTGGCTGGTGTATTTTATATCGGCCGATCGGTATTCCGCCCGCTGAACCAGCTGACTATCGCCATCAAGGAGCTCTCCCAGGGAAGCGGAGATTTAACCAGCAGCATCGACGTGTACCGGAAAGATGAGTTTGGGAAAATCTCATCGGGCTTCAATGAATTTATTTCCAAACTCAACGGAATTGTGGTGAACATCAAACATGCCGCCGGGGCAGTTACCCGGGAAAAGGATGATCTTCTTTCCAACACCGAGGAATCGGCCAGTGCCGCCACCCAAATTACCGCAAACGTGGAATCGGTGAAATCCCAGATTGGGAACCTGGATCAGCAGATTCAGGCGGTTTCTTCGGCCATGGAGGAAATTCAGGCCACCGTGCTCTCACTGAACTCCAACACCGACACCCAAAAGCTGGCGGTAGATCAGGCCACCGCATCTATTGAACAGATGGTTGCTTCCCTCCGCTCCGTTGCAGGGATAGTCCAGGCCAAACGGGATACCGCCACGGAACTGCAACAGGTTATTGAGGACGCCGGGTCCAAGGTGAATGACGCCGCAGAAGCCTATAACGAAGTTGTTCAGCTTGCGGACAGGATCTCGGAGATGTCTGAGGTCATTCAAAATATTGCCAGTCAAACCAATTTATTATCAATGAATGCGGCCATCGAAGCCGCCCATGCGGGTGAATCGGGCCGGGGATTTGCAGTTGTGGCCGAGGAGATCAGAAAACTCGCGGAGGTTGCCCAGACCAACTCCACTCAAATAACCGATGTGGTAAATGATATTACCCGCAAGGTGGATGTTGCCGCCTCAGTTGCACATAACTCCAGCAAGGCCTTCGAGCAGGTGCGGGATGAAACCCAATCCACCATTCAGGCGCTGGACGAGATTAACAGCTCCACCCAGGAACTTTCCGAAGGAGGGGAACAGATTATCCAGGCCAACTTGGCCTTGAATGAAGTTTCCTCCTCGGTTCAGCAATCCGCCAAGGAGATGGAAAGCACCGTGGATATGGTGACCCGATCTACCAATGAAATTGCAGATATCAGCAGGTCGGTGAACTCTGCAATGGCAGAAATTGCAACAGGAGTGAATGAGGTTTCCATCAGCTCGGATCATATTCGGGAAGTCAGCTACCGGCTTTCCGAATCCTCAAAGGCGCTGAATATCGAAACCCACAAGTTCATAACTGAAAAGGGCACAGATGGAGCTGATGGCGAGCATAGAGCTGATGGGGAACATAGTGCTGATGGGGAACAAGCCGCCGATACCACAAATGGCCCTGGAGAGGACATGAAAAAACAGCCTCCACAGGAGCTTACAGCACTGGAAACAGACGAATCCGATTGAGCCGAACGGGTAAAACCGCAGAAACTGATTGCCCGGGTTCAGCTGGAGCATTATGTTCTCATTCATGAACTACATAATGGAAGTTGAAGCTCTGGAGAAGAAGTTCGGCAGCGTGCATGCTGTAAAGGGAATTTCCTTCGGTATACCCGCAGGAAGCTGTTTCGGGCTGCTTGGACCCAATGGGGCGGGAAAGACCACCACCATCGAAATTATGGAGGGTATTCAAAAACCCAGCTCCGGCAAAATCAGCTTCCGGGGGCACCCAACCGATCAGCGCTTCCGGGAGAAAGTGGGAATTCAATTTCAGCACACTGCATTGCCTGAATTTATCACCGTGAAAGAGACTCTGGATCTGTTTTCAAGCTTTTACCCCGACCCCCGTCCCCGGGATGAAGTTATCGATTTATGTTCCCTGGAAGATATAATCGACAGAGATAACCGGAAACTATCAGGCGGCCAGCGTCAGAGAATGCTCCTTGCCCTGGCAATTCTGCCCAAGCCGGAAATTGTATTTCTGGATGAGCCAACCACCGGCCTGGACCCCCAATCCCGCAGAAATTTCTGGGAGCTGATTCAACGGATTCGCGGAGAAAACACCACAGTTTTACTCACCACCCACTATATGGATGAAGCCCATGTTCTTTGCGATCAGATTGCCATTATGGATCATGGAAAGATTCTGGAACTGGATACGCCGGATACCCTGCTGGACCGCCATTTTGAAGGAGCGATAATCCAGATTCCCTGGAAAGAGGGTTTCACCCGGAAAGAGGCAGAGGAAGCAGCCGGAAAACTGGGGGCGGAACTGGGTCCCGGGGGGATGAAAATTATCACGTCCACAATGGACCGTACCATTAAACAGCTTCTGGAAGCGAACATCAATATCGACGGACTGAGTATTCACAAACCCAATCTGGAAGATCTCTTCATTAAACTCACCGGTTCAACTCTACGGGTTTGATCCAAAAAAAATAGGAGTACACATGAGGCCCAATATTCCTCTTCGATCATTCACCGCAATGGTCAAAGCCCGGACCATGGAATTCGTCCGGGACAGAGGCACCTTTTTCTGGAACTTACTGTTTCCCTTCCTGCTGGTGTTCGGATTTTCCTTTGCCTTTTCCGGAGATGCTGAAGGAATTTTTACCGTCGGCACCCTGGGGCAGCCACCGGAAAACTACGAATTTCTGGAAACCGAAGGCATTGAACAAATAGACTACGCCCAACGGGATGAAACGCTGGATGGGGCGGTGGAACGGCTTCGGCGGCATCAGATAGACATGCTGCTGGACTTCGATAGCCAGACCTATTATGTGAACCGTGAAGCCCAGGGCAGCCAACTCCTGTTGAAGCTGTTCACCGGGTTTCAGAACGATTCTCCGCATTCACCTCTCAGCTCAGCCACCGTCTCCGGCGAACCCATCAGATACGTGGACTGGCTTGTTCCCGGAGTAATCGGGATGAACATGATGTTCAGCTGTCTCTTCGGTGTGGGGTTTGTTCTGGTCCGATACCGGAAAAACGGGGTACTAAAACGGATGAAGGCCACACCTGTTTCCGCCCTGAATTTCGTCTCCGCCCAGGCGGCTTCCCGTCTCATGATTGTCATTGTGACATCGGTGGTGGTGTTCGCCGGTACAGATCTGTTTCTGAACTTCATGATGAACGGAAGTTATCTGAATCTTCTGCTGATAACCACCATGGCAATACTCTGCATGATCGCCTTGGGGCTGGTATTTGCATCCAGAATAAAAAGTGAAGAGCTGGCAGGAGGATTGCTCAACCTGGTAACCTTCCCCATGCTCATCCTCTCCGGGGTCTTCTTCAGTCTGGAGAACGCTCCTGCATTTGTGGGTGCGGTAGCCCAAATATTCCCACTGACTCATTTTATAGACGGTGCCCGCTCTATTATGCTGGATGGCGCCGGCCTTATTGAGATTTTGCCCAACATGTTGTATCTGGGTGGTCTGACGGTGGTGTTTCTGATCCTGGCATCATTCCTGTTCAAATGGGAGTGATGAATAGCAGGTAACCCGGTTTTTCCCCCGGGCTTTGGAGGAAAGCAGAGCCTGGTCGGCCCTGAAGATCAGGCTGCTGCGGTCTCCAGCTTCCGCTTCCTGCAGCTGGGCGCAGCCCAGCGAGATGGTCACCTCAGAAGCAGGGTTACGCTCTACTGCCTGTCTCATCCGTTCGGCCACTTCAGCTGCTTCTGCCTCCCGGCTGTGGGGAAGGATGGCAAGAAATTCTTCCCCCCCGAATCTGCAAAGGGTATCCCCTTTTCTGAGTACGTCCCGAACAGACAGCACCACCCCTTTCAGGACATGGTCACCAAATAGATGCCCCTTTTGATCGTTCACATTTTTAAAATCATCAATATCAAACATGACAATAGACAGGGGAAAACCATGCCGCAGGGCGAGAGGGATCTGTTCTGCCAGAAGCTCCTCCATCCATCTTCGGGTAAAGGAATTGGTTAGAGGATCGGTAATGCTTTGCTTTCGTATTTCCTCGTACTGTTGTGAATTTTTCAGGGCGATAGAAACCTGGGTTGCGTAAAGCTCCGCCAACCGTCGGTCATCCGCTGTGAAGACCCCCTCGTCACATCGGTCAAAGGTAATCATGCCCAGTACCTCGTCGGCAAAAATCAGAGGTACTCCCAGCCAATGCCTGGTATCGGGATTGGCAATTTCCTTGAATCTCGGATACTTGTCCGCAAGGTTCTCATTAATTATCAACGAGGCTCTGCTTTCTATGACCCGTGTATTCGGATTATCTCCGGGGATCGGAAAACGGACGCCTTGGATTGCCTTTTCGCCGCTGGAAAACCCCAGACCCCCGAGTATTTCCAGCTGCCCTTCCATGAGCGTCTGCACCGATGCGCTGCTGAAGACGAACACCTTGGCCGCCTGCTCCAATATGGCCTGTATGGTCTCTTGTAAATCCAGGCGGGAGCTGATGATTTGCCCGACCGACTGAATTGTACGAATTTCCCTCGCGGATTTTTCCGCCTGCATTCTGGCATGGATCTCATCGCTAAGGTCGTAGTCAAAGCCCACATATGATGCCACATCCCCATTCTCTTCCCGCTGAACAATCAGGCTGGTGGAATGGATCCACC
Source organism: Salinispira sp. (assembly GCF_059431795.1). NCBI lineage: Bacteria > Pseudomonadati > Spirochaetota > Spirochaetia > Spirochaetales > Spirochaetaceae > Salinispira > Salinispira sp. Next base: position 60,372 of record NZ_JBXWXS010000002.1, on the reverse strand, counting down.
TCCACTCCCCGGATTTGGTGCGAATGCGGAACAGCACCGATTTGAATGCACTGTCGTCCACATGGAGATTGTCAAGCTGGAGCTGCACCACACTGCGGTCTTCCGGATGAACCAGTTCAATAAACCCGAAGTTCCTCATATCGTCGGAACTGTAGCCCCAGCTTTCCCACATCCGGTTCGGGTACACCCGTCCGGCACGAAGATCATGAATGAAGAGTCCCACATCCCGCATTTTGTCTATGAGAGAGTGAATGTCAAAGCTGAATTCATATGTTTCCGGGCTGTCCACATCTACTTCCTTTTTTAATGTTATTGATATTTTAGTATACGCCAGTATCCATTCACAGTCTACTGTACACATGATACTATTAAGAACATCAGGCGTGGTACCCGCCAGCATAGCTCAGAGGTAGAGCAGCACTCTCGTAAAGTGCAGGTCGTCAGTTCGAATCTGACTGCTGGCTGAAAGTGCTTGTATTTTCGCCGTCAAATCAGGAAATTATACAGATGAAAATATTTCAATTGCCCAAAAGCATATTATTGCTTTCCCTCTTTCTTGTTTTCACAGGGTTGAACCTCAGTTCTGAAAGCGGATCGCCGATTATCCGGGATCCGGGATTCATCCACGGAGAAGAGTCCCGTTATATTATTCGATCCGGAGATGAGGTCAGCTATAGCAGGACAGTGATCAACCGTATTGTCCGCGATGAACGCCTATACTATGAAATCACCAGCTTCAACGAAAACGGAGAACGCACTCTGATCCTGGATTCTCAGGCACTTATTCCCATGGAAACCTACTCACTCAACAGAAACGGCGACTCGGAATACAGCAGCAGCACAAAGGTGAACACTCATCCCCGGATTGCAGCAAATGAAGTGTTTCTCATCGGCCTGGAGGATCTTTCGGTCATTCTGAGGGGCTACCCCTTCCAAAATCCCCAAAGTCTTCAGATCAAAATTCTCGGCCAGGGAGGGGATGACAGCGGGTTCAGTTTGAGTGTGGAATACCGGAAACAGGAACGTCTCGAGCTTCCCGGAGGAAATTTTACCGCCCACAAGCTGGAAGTGGTGACCCGACTTCCCGGAGCCATGTCAATTTTCCGGGGTGCAATACCCAAGAACTATCTATGGTTCAACTCCCAAGCTCCCCATCAGTTGCTGAAGCGAGAAGGGGCCGGGGGATTTGGATCAGGAGAAACGCAGATAAGCGAGTTGGTGGATTTCCAAAACTAAGAGGCAATTTCAAGATTCAATTTTGAAAGATGCTTCTAGGTGAAACCCCAATGAGAAATTATCAGCTTTTTGCACGGATTGCCTTGTAATCATATTTAATATTTCTCATAATTTAATAGAATCTATTTCTATGGAGGATGCCATGAAAAAGGCAACACGTTTTTTCGTTATACCACTGCTTCTTATAGTACTGCTGGCAAGCTGTACAAGCACAAATCTCACCACCAATAAAACCGGGTGGTCGGATTATGCGGAAATCTTGAGCAAAGATTATGAAGTTGTGGGCCATATCCGGGTTGAAGCTACGGAAACTAAAACAGTTTCGCCTCTGGGTATAAATACCACCATCGAAGGTAACACCATTACCTACGATCAACTCATCGCAGCTGCAATGGAAATCGGCGCTGATGATGTAATCAATGTCCGTGTGGATGTGCTTGAAGAAGGGAATACCAGCCCCTTCCAGTGGCTGACCGGCCACACCAAGGTGTACACCTACTATGCCAACGGCCTTGCCATCCGCTACACCGAACCCCTTGCCGAAGGCGTTCCCACCCTGGGTCATTCCAAAGAAGATCTGCCTTCAAGCAGCTTCGGGTTTGAACTTCCCTTCTCAGTACCATTTTTCTAAAAGCCCTGCCCCGATCCCGGGTTTTTCCGGGATCCGGTTTGGTTGGGACGAGAAATCGGCCCAAGCATAGTACGGGATGTCTGTGTGTTTCTCCAGACATCCCGTTTTTTTCCTCCCACGTGTTAGCTGCTCAAATCTATATTAGATATACTGATGTGAAAGGCGATCATGGGTCTTCCGGACCATGTCAGCATTGGACATGAGCAAGGATGTACTGTCCCAGGTGCCCTCAAGCAGTGCACTTCGCCGGCTGTCGGGCATGGATATCTTCACCCCGGTGTTGCCAAAGCTAATGATACCTTTCCGGATATCCAGGATGAATTCCGTGTCGGGCTCTTCGCCGGCCTGGCGCTGCAGCAGCTCAATATCTTCGGGGGAGGCCGTAACCACCGGCGTGCCCAGCATAATACAGTTACCGGCAAAAATTTCTGCGAAGCTTTCGGCCACAATCGCCTGGATGCCCCAGCGTACCAGACTCTGGGGGGCGTGCTCCCGGGAACTTCCGCAGCCGAAATTGGAGTTGGCGAACAAAATATTCGCTCCCTGATATTCATCCTTGTTAAACGGATGATCCTTCGTGGGTTTACCCTTTCCATCGTAGCGTTCATCATAAAACGGATAATTCCCCATCCGGCCGAATGTAATTTCCTTGAGAAACCGGGCGGGAATAATTCTGTCGGTATCTATATCATTTCCCACAACCGCTACGGCTCTGCCCTGTACTGTTTCAATTTTCTTCATAATTCTCCTCCTCTGTTAAACATTTCCGGCGGTAAATTTACGAATATCGCTCACACGGCCCCGGCAGGCCGCCGCAGCTACCATTGCCGGCGACATAAGAAGGGTTCTTCCGGTGGTGCTCCCCTGCCTTCCAATGAAGTTTCGGTTAGAAGAGCTTGCGGATATCTGGTCTCCTTTCAGCTGATCAGGGTTCATTGCCAGACACATGGAACAACCAGCTTCCCGCCATTCAAACCCTGCGGAAGTGAAGATCTTGTCCAATCCCTCTTCCATGGCCTGCTTTCTCACCTGCATGGAACCGGGGACCACAAACGCGTACACCGCAGGATCAACTTTTTGGCCCTTGAGCACCGCTGCGGCCGCCCGGAGGTCTTCTATTCTCCCATTGGTGCAGCTGCCGATAAAGGCCACATCTATGGATATGTCCGAGGGTTTCTGCCCTGGGGTGAGTTTCATGTGGGAATAGGCCAGCTCTGCAGACTTCCGCTCTCCTTCAGTGGAAAGTTCCCGGGGATCGGGGAGATTTTGGTGGATGCCTACACTTTGGCCCGGAGTAACCCCCCATGTCACCATGGGTTCTATTTCGGATGCTTCGAAACGCACAACCTCATCATACACGGCATCGGAATCCGACGCGAACTGTTTCCAGTTCTCAACCGCCCTGTCCCAGTCCTCTCCCCGGGGAGCATATTCTCGTCCATCCAGATATGCAAAGGTGGTTTCATCAGGATTCACGTATCCTGCACGGGCGCCTCCCTCAATAGACATGTTACAGACAGTCATCCGCCCTTCCATGCTCATTGCGTCGAAGACCTCACCGGCATATTCGTATACAAATCCTATACCGCCTTTTACACCCAGACGATTAATAATAAAGAGGGCCACATCCTTGGGAGTAACACCCGCACCCAGGCTTCCGTTAATTTCTATTCTGCGTACCTTCAGTTCATCCATTGCCAGGCATTGGGTGGCAAGAACATCCCGAACCTGACTGGTTCCAATTCCGAATGCCAATGCGCCGAAGGCGCCGTGGGTTGAAGTATGGGAATCGCCGCAGGCAATGGTCATCCCGGGCCGGGTAAGTCCCAGCTCCGGTCCCACAACATGCACAACACCCTGCCGTCCGCTTTGAAAATTGAAAAACTCAATATTGTAATCCTGGGTATTATTCTCAATTGCCTGCATCATGCTCTCCGCCTGTGTATCGGCGAAGGGCCGCTGATGGCTGTGGGTGGGCACAATGTGGTCCATGGTTGCAAAGGTCCGCTGTGGATACGCAACCTCCAGGCCTCGTTCCCTGAGCATATCGAATGCCTGGGGGCTGGTCACCTCATGAATCATATGCAGTCCAATAAACAACTGCGTTTGTCCTGTGGGCAACCCGGCCACCCGGTTGTTTTCCCATATTTTATTATAAAGGGTACGTTCTGCCATTTTCGCCTCCTGATATGTTGAAGAGTATATTCAAAAAACCTTCATTTGTATAAGATATATTCACTATACTCAGCATAGGTTTATACTATGGAAATACACCAAATCAGATATTTTCTGGCTGTTCAGAGAGAAAAATCGTTTACCCGGGCCGCCGAAGCCTGCAATGTTTCCCAGCCTTCACTCTCTGCTCAAATTCGCAAGCTGGAGGAGGAAATGGGCGGGGAGCTGTTCGAACGGAACAGGAGAAACATCAGAACCACTGCACGGGGGGAGCTCTTCCTGGATTATGTGCTGGAGATTGAGCATAAAATAGAGGAGCTGCGGGAGGCCGTTCATCAGTTTGACAACAGCGGAAGAGGAAAAATATCCCTTGGCTGCCTGCCAACCACCGGCGCACATGTATTGCCCCTTCTGCTTACGGAATTTTCCCGGAGCTATCCGGATGTGAAGGTTCAGCTCCGGGAAGGTTCCAGCCCGGCTCTCGCCCAGGCATTGTTGGATTTTGATATTGATCTGGCCATCATCGATGAGGCGGGAATCAGACCGGGACTCCAGTCCAGCCTTCTCTTTCGCGAGCCCCTCTATATTGCCCTGCCCCCGGAACACCATCTTTCCCATTCGGAGAATCTCAAGCTGGAGGATTTGAAACATGAAGATTTTATTCTCATGAGGCGGGAACACGGTTTTCACAGTATTGTGGTGTCGGCGTTGCGAAACAATGGAGTTGAACCCCGTGTCGTCTATGAAAGCAGTGAAATAGAAACAGTTCAATCTTTGGTGGAAGCCGGTCTGGGCATATCCCTGGTTCCCAGAATGGTGTGTGGAAACCGGAACATTGTCTACAGATCCGGCGGCAAGTCCGCTCCCTCAAGAACCCTGCTTCTGGCTTGGAGGACAAGCTACCGCCCATCCCCCGCCGCCCGGGTATTCTCCGAGCTTGCAACCCGTCTGCTTGCACAGAATTTCGGCGACTGGAAACACGGGGTCTCATAGAACGAATTTATGATATTTGATATTACCTCCCTTAATTACAATTTCATGTTTCCATAGTATAATAGTGGAATCATTATAAAACACAGGGCAAGAACATGAACAAAGCCGAAAACGATTGGTGGAAGCACGGAGTTATATATCAGATATATCCCCGCAGTTTTCAGGACAGCGACGGTGACGGTACCGGAGATTTGCCGGGAATCATCTCCCGCCTGGATTATCTCCAATGGCTGGGAATAGACGCAATATGGCTTTCACCCGTTTTTCCATCTCCAATGCTGGATTTTGGGTATGACATTCGGGACTACCGGAATATTGACCCGGTGTTCGGGAATCTGAACGATTTTGACCGGCTGGTTGAAGAGGCGCATCAACGGAATATCAAAATAATTCTGGACCTGGTTCTGAATCACAGCAGCAGCTCCCACGCTTGGTTTCAGGAATCCAGAAAATCAGCCGACGGAGACAAAGCGGACTGGTATATCTGGCATCCGGGAAAGAAATTTCTGGTGTTCCGCAGACCCCCGAACAACTGGAGAGCTGCATTCGGCGGGCGGGCATGGACCTGGGACTCACAGCGAAAGAGCTACTACCTTCATTTATTTTTGAAAGAACAACCGGATTTCAACTGGAGAAACCCTGAGCTCAGAGAAGAGCTTCTGAACATTGCACGGTACTGGCTGGAACGGGGAGCGGACGGGTTCCGCCTGGATGTGATCAATTATATTGTGAAAGATACCCAGTTCAGATCCAACCCCTACCGGCTTCGCAAAGCCCCACCCAGACTGCACGATCAGCAGGACCATCGCTTCGACAGAAATCAAGCTGAGAGCCATACCTACCTCAGGGAATTGCGACGGGTCATGGATGAGTATGACGGAAGCATGCTGGTGGGGGAGGTCTACCCTAATGAAGGAGTCAGTGAACCCCGTTATCCGGCGGAGTATCAGGGGAATGGAAACGACGAGCTTCACATGGCTTTTAACTTTTCGTTCATGTTTACCGGTTTCAGCGCAGCGGAGTTTCATGAAAAACTGGCGGAATGGTATGGGGTTTTGGGAGAAGAACGCTGGCCCTGTCATGTTTTCAGCAATCACGATCAAAGCCGTGCCATGACACGGCTTTGCGGCCACGATAGGGCAAAGGCAGCCCTTCTTGCGGGAATTGCCCTGACACAGAAGGGTACTCCCTTCCTCTATTATGGTGAAGAGATTGGGATGCGGGACGGCAGAATCCACAGAACACAATTGCAGGATCCACTGGGAAAGAAATACTGGCCGTTTCATCCCGGAAGAGATCCTGAGCGCACTCCCATGCAATGGAATGGAGACTCCCATGCTGGATTTTCCACCGCCGAACCCTGGCTGCCGGTGAACTCCGACCATACAGCCGTACACGTTGAGGGGCAAAAAGCCGATCCGGGCTCCCTGCTTAATTGGTACCGCAAACTGCTTGCTCTCCGCCGCAGCACAGCGGCCCTCCATGGGGGCAGTATTGTATTCCCTCCTTTGAAAACCGGAAACAATGTTCTTGCCTACTTCCGACTGGACGGGCAGCAATGCTATCTCGCCGCAGGGAACTTTTCGGACCGGACACATACGGTGGATCGGATTTCCTTCCCACGGGAATTCCGCAATGCAGGGTTCCGGAAAATTCTCGGTTCAGCTTCTTTCCTCAGCAGCTCAGGGGAAGCGGCTTCCCTCAACAGCGACGAATCTCCCGCACCTATTCTTGCACCCTATGAGTTCGCATTATACGAGATCAAAACCTGAGAATTTTTTGCCCAATTGCATATACTTTAAGAATAAGGATCAACAGTAGAACCATGAGATTACATACAGAAATTTCCTTCAGCCGTGCCCGGCTGTGGGCTGCAGCCCCATTCGTTATTTTTTTCGCACTCATCTCCGGCATGCTATACTCCCAATCCCTTTCACAGCTCCCTGAAGCCCCACGGGTTCAGCGCATCGATATCCGGGATGGTCTGATAAACAATAAAGTATCTTCCATCCTCCAGGATGACCGGGGCTTTATCTGGATAGGGACTACCGAGGGGCTCAACAGATATGACGGCTACGAGTACCGCAGCTTCTCGTATATTCCCTTTGAGAAAAATTCCCTCAGCCAAAGTCAGATTCAAACAATGCATTTGGATACACAGAATAACCTGTGGGTGGGAACATACGGCGGTCTGAACCGGCTGAATACCCTGACAGAGGAAATTGCACGGTTCGAACATGATCCGGAGGATGATACAAGCCTCAGCAGTAATTTGATTATATCCATCCTTCGTGACAGTCAGGAGCGTTTGTGGGTCGGTACATCCAATGGGCTGAACCTGAGCACCGATGGCGGACGAAGCTTTCAGCGATTTTTTCATCATGACGAAGACCCTTTCAGTCTGGGGGACAATACGATCAGAGCCATCCACGAAGGTCCATCGGGCCGTATTTGGATCGGCCACTACGGCGGTGTTAGTATTTGGGATAATAGCCAAAGAGGTTTTCTGAATATCGTCCCTTCCTCAGATTCCGGTACAGCGGATCCTGAGAATCGGGTGCTTCCGGGCTCATTCGTTATGGATATTACCCGGGACGAGCGGGGAGATATCTGGCTGGGTCTGTGGGAGGGACATATCGTCCATTTCAGACAGAAACAGCAGGATTTTGTCACCCATTCTATTCCCGCCGAAGGCGTGTACACCATGCTATTCGATTCAAACGGCATACTGTGGATAGGGACTTGGTCCAGCGGGCTCTACGCCATGGACCCCAGGGACGGAAGCTTCCGTCAATTCAAAAGGGAGTGGATGGAAGAAGACCAGTATCATGTTCTTGTGTATTCCCTTCATGAAGACCATGGGGGGATTATCTGGATCGGTACACGGGGAGGAGGAATTCAGCTCTATGATCCTAAACGAAGCCGTTTCCAGGTTTTTGAGCATGAACGGGGCGGCAACGGACTTTTACCAGGCAGTTATACAAGCATGGAGGAAGATCATGAAGGCAATATCTGGATAGGTTCGTATAACAGCGGTATTAACAAATACAATCCTGAAACCGGACAGTTCACCCGCTATTCCCGGGAGACTCAGGATGGAAGATATCTTGGGAATAATTTTATTTTAAGCATCTATACCGAAGACGCGGGCAATGTCTGGGTGGGCACCCAGAAGGGTCTGCACCAATATAATTCGTCGAGCGACTCTTTTCAGCTTTTTGAGGCCCCGTTTCAGGACCGGATAATCCAAAGCGTAATACGAGATACGGATAACCGCCTCATTGTGGGGACATATTACAACGGACTCTATATGTATGATCCCCAATCGGGCGATTTCCGTCACTTCACCAATGACCCCGAAGATCCTGAAAGCATCAGCGATAACCTGATAAGCAGTCTGTTCATAGATGAGAATGAAAACCTCTGGGTGGCAACCAACAACGGACTGAACCGTTATCATGATGGCGGATTTTCCCGGTACTTTCACGATCCGGATAACCCTGGATCCATATCGGGTAACAAAATCACTTCCATTCAGGAGGACAGCTACGGTCAGTTATGGGTGGGAACTAGCGGCGGAGGGATCAACCTTTTTAATCCCGACCAGGGAAATTTCACCCATTATACAACTAAGAACGGGCTGGCCAGCAACACTATTCACGCAATTACGGTGGATGATGACGGCCGATTATGGATCAGTACCACCCGGGGGATATCCATTCTGGATCCCCAGGAAGAAGATTTCGTAAACCTGGATGAGGATGACGGCCTCATAAATTATGAAATGACCTCAGCCGCAGAAAAAACCCGGAACGGGGATATGTATTTTGCCTCTGTTGCAGCTATTCACCGCATTGATAACATCGATTATGTAAACAACCAGTATATTCCCAACATGGAGATCACTGGCATCGAAGTAGCCGGTGAACGGCTTGTTTCTTCCCGGAGTAATCAGCTTGAGCTGCCCTACAACGAAAATTTCATTACCTTCCATTTCGCCGCGCTGGATTTCAGCGACCCGGACAAGAACCGATACAGTTACAAACTGGAAGGAATTGATCAGGATTGGAGCCCGGTGAGCGCTGAGAACTTCGCAGTGTATACAAATTTAGCCCCCGGACAGTATCGATTCCTGGTTAAGGGATCCAACAACGACGCAGTTTGGAATCCCCGTCCGGCATCTTTCAGCTTCCGAATCAACCCGCCCTGGTATCTGTCTCCCCTGTCCTTGATTTCCGCAGCTCTCTTTATTACCGTATTTCTTGGTCTGATGATCGCAAACTTCAGGGTGCGGTGGAAGCTCAATAATGAACGGCTGAAAGAGGAAGCCCGGATAAACCGCATCCTGGAACAGAAGGTCAGCGAGCGAACCAAGGCACTGCAACGTGCCAGACAGGCTGCCGAAGAAGGTCTTCAAACCAAAAGCCGATTTTTGGCAAATATGAGTCATGATATCCGTACACCATTGAACAGCATTATCGGTTTCTCCGAAATGATCAGCCGTACGGAGGACCGGAGCAAACTGGATGAGTACGCCTCAACCATTTTTTCCGAATCCAATAAACTGCTGAGCCTTATTAACCAGATTCTGGACCTTTCAAAGATCGAGTCCCGGAAAATGCCTGTAGAACTGCGGCCGGTAAATCTTGATCAGTTTATCAGGGAGATCACCGCTTCATACCATGACAAAGCAGCCCGAAAGCAGCTCTCATTCGCCACAAGCATCGATCCCAAGCTCCCCCCCTATGTGGTTACAGACCCGGTAAATCTCAGCCGGATTCTTGAGAACGTATTAAGCAATTCTCTGAAGTTTACCAAAACCGGAGAAATCCGGCTGGATGTGGAATCTTCCCGGCAAAGGACAGACAGGGCCACCCCTACGGAGGGTGAATTACCACAGGAAACACTCCGCTTTGTTGTATGGGATACGGGCATAGGGATTCCGGAAGAGAAGCAGGAACAGATATTTTCCAGCTTCGAACAGATAGATAAATCCCTGAACAGAGAGTACCCGGGTTCGGGACTCGGAATGTCCATCGCCCGGGAACTTGCAGAAACACTGGGCGGACGAATCCTTCTCACCTCACAACCCGGCCGGGGGAGCGTTTTCACCATAGAAATACCCCTGTATGAGATAGAAAACGAACTTCAACTGGAAGACCCGGGAAATAATCTCCCCATGCAGATTGATCTTGAAGGGAAGGCAATTCTTCTGGTGGAAGACTACCTGCCGAACCAGGCAATCGTACAGGCGTTGCTGGATTCCACTAACGCCCAGCTCACCACCGCCGAGAGCGGCCCCACGGCTTTATCGCTGAGCGAACAATACAACTATGATCTGATTCTCATGGATCTCCACATGCCGGGAATGGACGGTTTGGAAGTCACCCGCCGATTGCGCAGCGGCGGCATGAACTCCCGGACAGTTATCCTGGGACTGACCGCAGACGTGTTAAAGGAAAGCAGGGAACACTGTCTCATGGCGGGGATGAACGATGTTCTCACCAAACCGATCAGACAGCAGACGCTGTTAAGCGCGCTGGAGTACTGGCTTCTTCGGTCCCACAAAGCAGAGGAGAAAACCACCATACCCGGTCCCGGCACTGAATATAGCCCGCAGGGCCATGCAACCGGAAACTCAGGCGTGATGCCCCATTCTTCCCAGGCTGTGTTCTCCGGACAATCACCCCGAAGCAGAGTATTTGATTATCAGGGCCTGTTGGAGGAATACGGCGATCCCGGACTGATCGCTGAGCTCTGCGGCGGATTTATTGCAGCATCGGAAACCGGTATGAATCATATTGAAAAGATTCTTCAAAAAACGGCAATCGGGAAACAGGAGCTTAGGGATTTACACCGGGAATGTCACAGTATAAAGGGCGGAGCAATAAATCTCATGGCCATCGAACTGGCAGAAAAGGCCGAAGAGTTTGAGCGTATGAGCAAACATTTGGCTGAGCACCAAGATGCGGAAAGGGGACAGGACGAAACCCACCGGGAAGAAAAAGAACAGCTATCCCGGGCTCACCTGAGACTCAAAATTGCCCTGGAGGAGTTTATCCGGGAGCAGTCTGCTCCGGAAAATAATCAAGGTACATAAGAGTGGATCCTGAAGCAGCAAAACCAAGCAGAAAAATATTGAGAAACGGAATAAACATCATCAGATAAACTGATAATCCGAATCCAAAAATGAGCATGGGATGTTTACTCAGAACACTGAAACGGCTGCGTATTCCCACCAGCCGTCTATTACCGGAAAAACCGGTGTACTCCAACGTGAGCATTGCCCAGGTGAACAAATAGCTGAGAATTACCTGAACTGCGCCGCCCAGAACCGGTATCAGATGCAATACCAACATGAGCAGGTTCCCTGCTAGGGTTATTGACAGAAGCAGCACGGCATCTCCCATTGAAAACAGGGCCACCTTAACCTGGCCGGCGATTCCCCGTGGACTTGCACTGGCACCGCGTACCCTTCCTTCTGTTTTTTCACTAATAATATCCAAAAAAGGTCCGGCCACCACCGGCCCGAGAATGAGAAATAATATCAGCCCAATACTAATAAATACGAAAGTGAACAACCCGCTGAGAGCCGACCGGAGAACCTTGAGCAGGGCAGACATATCTTCCCCTGGCGCAGCCCATATCAGGTCCCGTACATCATCACCAAAACGGATTGCCAACCAGACAGAGACAACCAGCAGAACAAGCTGGATCAGGGCGGGGATAAGAAGGATTTTCCAGAGACCATGGCGCTGAACCACGGCAATGGCTTTGAATGGATATGCGAAGCCGCGCAGTAATTCTTTGATTGGGTTCATATTAATATGGTATCAAATGTGACAGGAAAAAAAAACCGGTATACATGCTGGCCGTTGAGCCGTTCCAGCAGTATACCGGTTCGAATATCAGATTACACGCATTACAATCTAAATGACTACCAGCGGTAATGGGCGAATGCTTTGTTCGCCTCGGCCATTCTATGGGTATCTTCCTTCTTTTTGAAGGCGTTCCCGGTATTGTTGTACGCATCCATCAGCTCGGAGCTGAGTTTCTGAGCCATGGATTTCCCGTTTCGGCCCCTGGCCGCTGCGATAATCCAGCGCATGGCCAGTGCCTCACGACGGCTTTCACGGATTTCCACGGGTACCTGATAGGTGGAACCACCGACACGGCGGCTTTTTACTTCAATAATAGGTTTTACGTTGTCCAGTGCCTTCAGAAACACTTCGATGGGCTTGGCATCACTGATTTTTTCTTCAACCACTGACATTGCCCCGTATACCACTTTGGTTGCTGTACTGCGTTTTCCATCAAGCATCATCCGTTTGATGAACTTTGTGAGTACGGTGGAACCGTAGCGGGTATCTGGGAGAACCGGTTTTTTCGGTGCAATTCTTCTTCTTGGCATCTCTAATCCCCCTTACGCCTTCGGCTTTTTGGCGCCGTATTTGGAACGGCCTTTTCGACGACCGTCCACACCAAGAGTATCCTTGGCTCCGCGAACAATATGATAACGAACACCGGGAAGGTCTTTTACTCGCCCCCCCCTCAGAAGAACAACTGAGTGTTCCTGGAGGTTGTGTCCGATACCGGGGATGTATGCGGTTACTTCGATACCGTTACTGAGGCGAACACGGGCAACTTTACGGAGCGCAGAGTTCGGCTTCTTGGGAGTAACGGTCATTACACGGGTACATACCCCGCGTTTCTGGGGACAGGACTGAAGCGCCGGAGATTTCGTTTTCTTCCAGGTGGTCTTCCGTCCCTTCCGGATAAGCTGATTAATAGTGGGCATTGAGCTTACTCCTAAATATCTCCCGATGGACCATCGGCAACGCCTGATGTAGTTGTCCATTTCCGGGTCGACAGACTCAACCCCTTCACGTCGGGTTCCCGGCTGAGCAGAGAGCCATAGGGCTCTGAGCTCAATCCTTTCACCGCCAGGAGCGGCTTACGCCACACTCCGGAAGGGCTGTCGAACTATCTCTTAAACCTTCCGCAGCCAAAGCCGCGGAAGGATCTTACAATAACAGGTTTTTCTTTGCAGGGTCAACATCCACGGGGGATGCAGCATACCACAGATATGGCAATTGCTTACTCATCGTTGCCCGGAGCCGGGTTTGGCGCTCCTTCTGTTGCAACAACTGCCGCCTTTTCTTTTTCCCTCAGTTCAACAATCTGCTGAACATGGGCGTCCAGATCCGAACGGTTTTCATCGTAAAGCTTGAGATTATTATACTGGCGCATACCCGTTCCCGCAGGGATCAGGTGCCCGATAATAACGTTCTCCTTCAGTCCCCTGAGTCCGTCCACGGATCCGGCAATTGCGGCGTTGGTCAGAACCCGGGTGGTTTCCTGGAAGGATGCAGCGGAGATGAAGCTGTCGATGTTCAGGGAGGCTCTGGTTATTCCCAGAAGCAGAGGCCGTGCCACCGCCGGCTGACCGCCTTCCTTTTCAACCTTGCGGTTTTCTTCACCGAATTTGTACTTATCCACCTGCTGGCCGAAAATAAAGTTGGTATCTCCAACCTTAATAATCTCAACCTTACGCATCATCTGGCGAATGATTACCCCGATGTGCTTATCGTTAATATCTACACCCTGAAGCCTGTAGACTTCCTGAACTTCATTCACCAGGAATCGCTGGAGGGCATTTTCGCCGAGAATCTGAAGAATATCATGGGGGTCCACGGCGCCGTCACAAATCGGTTCTCCGGCTTCCACCAGGTCCCCTTCCCGTACCAGCATGTGTCGACCCATGGGCAGCAAATGCTTCTGCCGCTGTCCGAAATCATCTTCAACCATAATTACCCGTTTGGACTTTACAATGCCTTCAAACTGAACCGTACCGCTGACCTTCGCGAGTACTGCGGGAATTTTGGGTTTTCGTGCTTCAAAAAGCTCCCCTACCCTGGGCAGACCACCGGTAATATCACGGGTTTTGGCGGATTCCTGCAGAATCTTGGCCAGCGCCCGTCCGGCTTCAACCTTTTCCCCATCGGCTACATTCACATAGGAACCGCCGGGCAGGTAATAGGTCGCCAGTTCTTCACCCTCGTCATCCTTAATGAGAATCCGGGGCTGAAGACTTTCTGTTGTCTGTTCTGCAATTTTCTTTTCGATATTTCCGGTATCTTCATTCACCTCTTCTTTCAAAGTGGTCTTGTCGATATCTTCGTAGAATACCGTACCGTTATGCTCGGCAAGGATCGGCTCGGAGAACGGGTCGAATGTTGCTATGGACTCGTCGGCGGGAACAATATCTCCCACCTTCACCAGAAGATCCGCACCGTTCCGGATTTCTATCTTCTGCTCCTGGGCGATAAGATAGAGTTTGTCTTCCCGGATAACTGCGTAGGCATTTTCCTGGGCCTGGATCACTTCCTTGCCCTTCTGGATAACATCCTGCCCCTTAACGATTTTACCGCCGTCTTCCACAAGGATCTTCACCTTGCCCGAGGTATCCAGGACTTCCAGCACCTTGCTGGCCATGATAAAGCCTTTCCGGGTGAACAGCCGGTCACCGTTTTTCAGGGTTACCGTATTACCGTGAATGCTGTTAATCATCACCGGATAATGCAGAAATGTCCGGTTTTCCTCACTGGTTTTGGTGGCAGCACCACCGATATGGAAGGTACGCATGGTGAGCTGGGTACCGGGCTGGCCAATACTCTGGGCGGCGATAATCCCTACCGCTTCACCAATCTCTACGGTCCTATTGGTGGCCAGGTTCCTGCCGTAACACTTCCGGCACACGCCGTGTTTGGATTCACAGGTCAATACCGTACGGATACGGACCGACTCAATCCCCGCTTCCTCGATGGCCTCTGCGGTGTCTTCTGAAATTTCCTCATTCACATCAACCAGAATCTCACCGCTGATAGGGTGTTTTACCCGCTCAATTGTAAAGCGGCCCACGATCCGTTCCTGAAGGGTTTCTACGATTTCCTCGCCGTCCTTCAGCGCAGTGTAGTCAATACCGTTGATAGTGCCGCAGTCCTCTTCATTAACCACCACATCCTGGGCGATATCCACAAGACGGCGGGTAAGATATCCGGCGTCGGCGGTCTTCAGTGCGGTATCCGCAAGACCCTTTCGGGCACCGTTGGTTGAGATAAAGAACTCAATAATGGACAGACCTTCTTTAAAGTTTGACCGGATAGGCAGCTCAATAATTTCACCGTTGGGCTTGGCCATCAGACCACGCATACCGGCAAGCTGACGGATCTGTGACCGGCTACCACGGGCTCCGGAGTTTGCCATCATGTACACGGGGTTAAATCCTTCCCGGTCATTCTGCAGCTTCTGCATCATTTCATTGGTGAGCTCTTCGTTGGTCTTGGACCAAACCTCGACTACACGGTTGTAGCGCTCTTCGTTGGTAATATGCCCCTGGAGATACTGGTTCTGAATGGCAATTACATCGCTGTTCGCCTGTTCAATCATCTCCGGCTTCTTGCTGGGAATGATTATATCGTTCACCCCGATGGTGGCGCCGAAGATGGTGGCGTAGCGGAATCCCAGGTTTTTCACCTGGTCAAGCATCAGAACTGTGAGATAGGGCCCGTGTTTTGAATACACCTTGGCGATAAGTGCGCGAAGCTCCTTATCTCCCATTGCATAGTTTGCAAATTCAATTTCTTTGGGAAGGGCATCGTTGAGGATCATCCGTCCGGGGGTGGTTTCCACCAGTTCGCCGTTGTGGGGAGCCTTGTCCACAGGAACCTTAATCAGTGCCTGATAATCCACGTCCCGGTTTTCGATGGCGTACACCACTTCATCAAATGAAGAGTAGCGCTTACCGTGGCCTTTTCCCGCTTCTTTATGCCGGGTGAGGTAGTTGATTCCCAAAACCATATCCTGGGAGGGGAATACAATGGGTTTCCCGTTCGCCGGGTCAAGCAGGTTCCGGGCGGAAAGCATGAGCGTCCAGCACTCAATCTGCGCAGCCTGGGTAAGGGGAACATGGACCGCCATCTGGTCACCGTCAAAGTCCGCATTGTATGCATGACACACCAGCGGATGGAGTTTAATGGCTTTGGAGTCCACAAGAACCGGTTCAAATGCCTGAATACCCAGGCGGTGAAGGGTAGGCGCACGGTTCAGCAGAACCGGATGCTCTTTTACCACTTCATCCAGCACCGCCCACACTTCGGGGGTTTCCTGTTCAACAAGGGTCTTGGCCCGCTTGATGTTGTACACCACGTCTTTTTCCACAAGCTTCTTCATTATGAAGGGCTTATAGAGCTCAAGGGCCATTTTGGTGGGAAGCCCGCACTGATGAAGCTGAAGGTCGGGACCCACGACAATTACCGATCGTCCGGAGTAGTCAACACGTTTACCCAGAAGGTTCTGGCGGAAACGCCCCTGCTTACCTTTGAGCATATCGGAAAGAGATTTGAGAGGCCGGTTTGAAGCACCTTTTACCACCCGCTTCTTCTTGCTGTTGTCAAAGAGGGCATCAACCGCTTCCTGAAGCATTCGCTTTTCGTTCCGGATAATAATATCAGGAGCATTCAGGTTCATGAGCCTCTTCAGACGGTTATTTCTGTTAATCACCCGGCGGTAGAGATCGTTCAGGTCGGAGGTGGCGAAACGGCCGCCGTCCAGCTGAACCATTGGGCGCAGTTCCGGGGGAATTACGGGAATCACATCAAGAATCATCCAGCTTGCCTGGTTCTTGGAATCCCGGAAATTTTCTACAATCTCAATCCGCTTCAGCAAACGCTTATCGGCCTTCTCGCCCTTCTCGATCATCTTTGCACGGAGCTCCGCACTCAGACCGTCAAGGTCGATGGTTTCCAGAAGGCTTCGGATGGCTTCCGCACCGATTCCCGCCGAAAAACTCATTCCGTAGCGCTCTTTAGCTTCGGCGTACTCTTCTTCGGTGAGCAGATCCATCTGCTTCAGGTCGGTATCACCGGGATCAATTACAATATATTTCTCGTAATAAAGAATAGAGCGCAGTGCCGCCACAGTCAGGTCAAGAAGCAGCCCCATTCTGCTGGGAACCGACCGGTAGTACCAGATATGGCTCACCGGGCTTGCCAGCTCAATATGCCCCATTCGTTCGCGGCGTACCTTGGGATGGGTTACTTCAACACCACAGCGGTCACAGATCACCCCTTTGTATCGGATGCTCTTAAACTTACCGCAGTAACACTCCCATTCCTTGGTGGTTCCGAAAATCCGCTCACAGAAAAGACCGTCTTTTTCAGGCCGGAGGGTCCGGTAGTTGATGGTTTCGGGTTTCTTCACTTCACCATAGCTCCATGCCCGGACCTGATCCGGACTGGCGAGCTTAATCATAATATTGTCGAAATCTTGTATTTCTCGCACCTTGACCTTCCTTAGAAATTGCTTCCCTGACGGTTAATCAGCTCTTCATCACGCTCAGTGAGGGGAATCTGCTTACCTTTCGAATCGTAAATTGATACATCCAGGGCAAGACCCCGCAGCTCCTGTACAAGTACGTTGAAGGATTCGGGAACCCCGGCGGTTGTGCCGGGTTCGCCCTTAACTATGCTTTCGTAGATCTTCGCCCTTCCGTTCATATCGTCGGATTTGATGGTAAGAAGCTCCTGCAGCGTGTTCGCCGCACCGTATGCTTCCAGGGCCCACACTTCCATTTCTCCCAGACGCTGTCCACCAAATTGTGCCTTACCGCCCAACGGCTGCTGGGTAACCAGACTGTAGGGTCCGGTTGAACGTGCATGCATTTTATCCGTAACCATATGATGAAGTTTGATCACATACATATACCCAACCATTACATCGTTTTCGAACTCTACGCCGCTTCGTCCGTCATAGAGGGTAATCTGTGATGATCCCGGCCGCCCGCCTTTTTCAAGAAGACCGGAGATCTCCTCACCTGTTGCGGACTGGAACACGGGAGTCGTGTACCAGTCATCGTTCTCAACGGCGGCCCAGCCCAGCATGGTTTCAAGCAGCTGACCGATATTCATTCGGGAGGGTACCCCCAGGGGATTGAGACACAGCTCCAGAGGCGTACCGTCGGCCATGAACGGCATATCTTCCTCGGGAAGTACCCGGGCGATAATCCCTTTGTTCCCGTGGCGACCGGCCATCTTGTCCCCTTCCTGGAGCTTCTTCTTGGTGGCAATCAGAACCTTCACAACCTCTTCCACACCGGGAGAAAGATCGTCCCCTTCGCTTCTGCGCATCCGCTGAACGTCGATAACGGTGCCCTCGGTACCATGGGGAACCCGTAAAGAGGTATCCCGCACTTCCTTGGCTTTTTCACCGAAGATGGAGTTCAGCAGTTTGAACTCGGGGGTTGTTTCGGTTTCACTTTTCGGCGTCACCTTACCCACGAGAATGTACCCCGAGCCGACTTTGGCACCGATCCGTACAATTCCCTCTTCATCCAGCTGATCCAGAGCTTTTTCCGACGTGTTGGGAATATCCCGGGTGATCTTTTCAGGTCCCAACTTGGTTTCCCGCACCTCAATGGTGAACTCTTTAATATGCACCGATGTAAACACATCGTTTTTCACCACTTTTTCCGAGATGAGAATGGCGTCTTCGTAGTTGTACCCGTTCCAGGGAACAAATCCCACAAGAATATTCCGGCCCAAAGCCATTTCACCTTTGAACGTGGAGGGGCCGTCGGCAATTGCCTGGCCTTTCATAATCTTATCCTTATAGGCGACCATGGGCTTCTGCACATAGCAAGTATCCTGGTTGGTACGCTGATATTTGATCAGCTCATACACATCCTTGTCGCCGTCAAACGCGGGTTTCTCGGGAGTAATTTCAATCCGTGCGTTGCTCACATAGCTCACAACTCCGCCGCGCTTCGCTTTCACCAGTACACCCGAGTCATAGGCGGTCTTGAACTCCATTCCCGTTCCAACTCGAGGAGGTTCGGGGCTCACCAGGGGTACAGCCTGACGCTGCATGTTTGAGCCCATGAGTGCGCGGTTCGCGTCATCGTGCTCAAGAAAGGGTATCAGTGCTGAAGATACGGAGATTACCTGTTTGGGAGATACGTCCATGTACTGCACGTCTGCCGGGGGACGGGTTGTATAGTCGCCCTGTTTCCGCACCGAAACCTGTTCGTCAACAAATGCACCTTTATCGTTTATATTGGCGTTCGCCTGGGCGATAAAGTACTTCTCTTCGTCCATGGCGGAGAGGTATTCAATATCCTGGGTTACCTTACCGTCTTTCACTTTCCGGTAGGGTGTTTCGAGAAAGCCGTAGTCGTTCACTCGGGTATAGCCCGCAAGACTGACAATCAGACCGATATTCGGACCTTCAGGAGTTTCGATGGGACACATCCGCCCGTAGTGGGTATAATGTACGTCCCGGACTTCAAAGCCGGCACGATCACGGCTCAAACCTCCGGGCCCCAATGCGTTCAGGCGGCGTTTATGAGTAAGCTCCGAGAGGGGGTTTACCTGGTCCATGAACTGGGACAGCTGGGAAGAACCGAAGAACTCTTTCACCGCAGCAACAACTGGTTTAATAGAGATCAGATCCTGGGGCTTAATAGTTTCAATTTCTTTCAGACTCATCCGTTCCTTGGCAATCCGCTCCATCCGGCTGAAGGCCGTCTTCATCTGGTTTGCCAGAAGTTCACCCACCGAGCGGACACGTCTATTTCCGAGATGGTCGATATCGTCCACGTTGGCT
Organism: Salinispira sp.; assembly: GCF_059431795.1. Classification (NCBI taxonomy): domain Bacteria; kingdom Pseudomonadati; phylum Spirochaetota; class Spirochaetia; order Spirochaetales; family Spirochaetaceae; genus Salinispira; species Salinispira sp. The sequence goes on along the minus strand of NZ_JBXWXS010000002.1, from coordinate 40,676 downwards.
TCGCCGATGTACACCTTGATCAGATATCCCATGGTGTTAACAATATCTTCCTTGGTGAGAACATGCTCTTCAGGAGCGTCTTCGTAGTCAAATTTCTTGTTCAGTTTGTAGCGCCCCACTCTTCCAAGGTCGTAACGGCGGGAGGTGAAAAACATGGAATTAAAGTCTTTCTCGGCGCTCTCTATGGTGATGGGTTCGCCGGGCATAATTACCGCATACACCGCTGACAGCGCAGCCTCGTGGGAAGGTTCGTCCAGACCGTCTTCCTTGGTGTGCTTGCTCTCTTCCCGTTCAAAACAGTTGAGAATAATATCCGAGTGAAGACTCTCGGAGTTTTCATCATCGATTATCTCGATGCTGCTTACCTGGGAGTGGATCAGTTCATCCACATCATGGGGGTGAATTTTCTCACCGGCTTTGTAAAGCTTTTTGCTTTCCTCACCGTCTTCCACATAGACGGCCCGTCCAAGAACCTTACCACGCAGGAAATCTCTGGACTCGGCGGTATCTTCCACAGCTACGGTTTTGAGACGGTAAAAGAGGTCAATAATTTTTTCCCGGGTATCGTATCCCAACGCCCGGATAAACAATGTACCGAGAATCCGCTTTTTCCGGTCGATTTTGGCAAAAATCAGCTCTTTTTTCTGATCAATTTCAAACTCAAGCCAGGACCCCCGGTAGGGAATAATCCGTGAACTGTAAACCCCCTTCTCATGGGAGAAAATCACCCCGGGGCTTCTATGAATCTGGCTGACAACCACCCGCTCGGCACCGTTATAAATGAAGGTGCCCCGGTCAGTCATAATGGGAATATCTCCCATGTAAATATCTTTCTGGCGGATTTCCCCGGTTTCAGTAAACAGAAGATTGATCTTTGCCTTAATGGGTACCGCGTAGGTGTGACCCTTGGCCTTACACTGGGCTTCATTGAACTTGATATTCTCTTCATCCAGGGTATAATGATCATATTCCAGAACCATATCGCCGGCCTGACTTTCGATGGGAAAGATGGTCTGGAACACCTCTTCCAGTCCCTGTAAATTCGGATTATTCCCCTGGACCATCCAGTCCCGCTGCAAAAATTTCTCATATGATGAGAGCTGGATATCCACGAGATTCGGTAATTCCATTACGGTTCCCTTGGAAGTACCAACCTCGGTTCGTTTGATTTCGGTATTTCGATTAAACATCAGTTCCCCCGCACCAGGTAGTTGTTCGCTGTAAATGTCCGTCTATTTTTAACGCCAAATCAATGGTTGAGGTAATTTCAAAAACTGAAACTACCAAAGCCTTTAGAAACCACTAACCGCCGCTAATACAGACAGATATTGATTTAGACCCTATAGTGAGCCCCTTTCAGAATACATTTCCAAAAAAGCCTCCATTACAAAGCAATTTGAAAAATCCTGGAAACATCCTGTCTCCGGGACTTATAAAATTGCTCGGGTTACACCACTGTCATCCTCTGTAGACACAGAAGCACCGCAGGCTCAATGCAGGCCTTACCCGCAGTGAGCTTACGGTGAGAATCTTGTAATTCCAGTCGCTTGTCGATTTCGTTGGACACAGTCCCCTTACTTAACTTCGACAGTAGCACCAGCTTCTTCAAGAGTTTTCTTGATTTCAGCAGCTTCATCTTTGGAAACATTTTCCTTGATGACACCGTTGGATTCAACCAGCTCTTTTGCTTCCTTGAGGCCGAGACCTGAAACAATGGTCCGAACTGCCTTAATAACGTTGATCTTCTTTTCTCCAGCTCCGGCAAGCTTAACAGTGAATTCAGTCTGCTCTTCAGCAGCTTCTTCGGCTGCGCCTCCAGCTGCAGGACCTGCAGCAACGGCAACGGGAGCAGCGGCAGTTACGCCGAACTTGTCCTCCATAGCCTTCACCAGTTCGGAAACTTCCAGAACGGTCATGTTTGCAATTGCATCGAGAATTTCTTCAGTAGAAAGTGCCATATTATCTTCTCCTTTTGTAATATAGTTTTTTTAACGGCGATAGCATAGCACCTCTTGCAATAAGAAGACTAACGCCGCTTTCTCACATTTTTACGCCGCCCGCAGCCCATATTGCAGCCCCGGATAACGGCCGCCGGAAATTACTCCCCGGACTTCTGATCCGCCACAGCCTGCAGGGTGCGAACCAATTTGGTTGCAATTCCGTTGAGACCGTATACAAAGTTCTGCACTGGCGCATTCATTGTACCCATAAGCATTGCAATAAGCTCGATACGTGTGGGCAGCTTGCTGTACTCAATAACCTGGTTGGCATCGAAAACATTGCCGTTCACTATACCGCCTTTCACTTCCAAAGGCCAGTCCTTGGCAAGCTTCAGCAATTCTTTGGCAACAGGACCGGATTCATCCCGGGTTAGAGCCACTGCAGTAGGACCCACAAGATAATCGTCAACAACCGGCATTTCCATATCTTTCAACGCCAGCTTTGCGAAATTGTTCTTGATTACATGATACTCTGCATCCAGTTCCCGGAGTTTAGTCCGCAGCTCAGTGATCTGCTCAACGGTCAGCCCGCGGTAATCGGTGAAAATATAATCATTCACCCCGCTGAAACTGTCTTTGAGAGACTGAACAGCCTCTTTTTTTGCACTGTTTACTCGTGTTACGTATTCAGTCATTTAATCAGCCCTCCCTTATTCTGCACTCTGGGCAAGCTTTACGCCGGGACCCATTGTGGATGAAATTGCCAGGCTCTTCACGAAATCACCCTTGGTATCGGCGGGGCGCTTGCGCTCAACTTCACCGATTACCACATTGATGTTTTCCGCCAGGGCAGCCGGCTCCATGGATACCTTACCCACCGCAAGGTGAATTACCCCGGTTTTGTCTGAACGGAACTCCACACGACCCTTTTTCAGTTCATTAATTGCTGCGGTAACATCGAAGGTTACCGTTTGGGTTTTGGGATTAGGCATGAGACCCCGACGGCCAAGAATGGGTCCAAGTCGACCCACATCTTTCATCATATCGGGGGTTGCAACGGCAACATCAAAATCAAGCCAGCCGTCTTTGATTTTTGCTATCAGATCATCATCACCTACGAATGCCGCTCCCGCATCCTTGGCCTCCTGCGCCTTGTCTCCCTTTGCAAAAACAAGAATTTTCTTCTCACTCTTGAACTGATTGGGAAGCACCAGGGTATCCCGGATGGTGGCGCTCTTTTTCACATTTAATTTCATGGAGAGTTCCACAGTTTCATCAAACTTTGCGAACGCATGTTCCTTGATGATTTTCACCGCCTCTTCCGTGCTGTACTGCTGTGTCTTATCATAGGCGGCTACGGCGTTTCTATAGTTCTTTCCTCGCTTCATATATTACCCCTCAACCTCTACGCCCATTGAACGGGCTGTTCCGGCTACAATCTTGATTGCCGCATCGATATCGTTGGCATTCAGGTCCGCCATCTTCATCTCGGCAATCTTCTTCAACTGATCCCGGGTAATTTTACCCACCTTCACCTTGTGGGGTTCGGCGGATCCTGAGGACAAACCGATCTCTTTTTTGATCAGAACGGCAGCCGGGGGGCTCTTCATTTCGAAGGAAAAACTTCTGTCCGCGTATACGGTGATTACAACAGGAACCAGCAGTCCCGCTTCCACATCTTTTGAAGCATCATTGAACTGCTGAACAAACTGAGGCGCACTCACACCGTGAGGTCCAAGGGCCGGACCCACTGGAGGGGCCGGCGTGGCCTTCTGTGCAGGCACCTGAAGCTTGATCATGCCAGTGACTTTTTTCTTAGCCATGTACACTCCTCGTGGTATTAACGGGCACACACAATGCATGCCCTCCCACCAGATTAATTACTGCCTACGGCAGCATATATTTCATGCGAAGAGTCCGGAATCCCGGACTCTCCGTATATGATTTTTATTAGTCTTGGCAATTTCCAAAATCGCTGATTTATGAAATTGCCTCCTCACGTTTAGAGTTTTTCAACCTGAAGATATTCAACTTCCACAGGGGTGTTCCGTCCGAAAATCCCCACCATCACTTTCAGCCGGTTTTTTTCGTCCTGAACTTCTTCAACGGTTCCTGTAAATGACTCGAAGGGACCATCGATAATCCGTACCGTCTCCCCGACAACATAGGTCTGCTTGGGCCGGTAGCTTGAATCGCCTTTAATTTCACCCATTCGAGCCAGGAGATTCCGTGCTTCCTCGGTACTTATAGGCTGGGGTTTGGCACTGGGACTGGTACCCACAAAACCGGTTACCCCCTGTATCCTGCGGATCTTTGAACAAACGGGCTTCCACCCCAGGTCGGGAAGATCCATTTCCAAAAGAATGTAGCCGGGGAGCACTTTCTGCATCCGCTCTTTCCGCTTACCGTCTTTTACATCGACAACCTTCTCCGAAGGCACCTTGATGTCGTTCACAGCTTCCCCGAACTCACCGTCATCAATCATCCGGCGGATTGTCTTCTCAATTTTGTTTTCATGTCCGGAAAACGTATGCAGAACATACCAACTCTTGGCCATATAACCTCCTGATCCTCAAAAACCCGTCCGAAAAACAGCACCCCCAAGGGGATAGAAACACCGCAGGTTCTAGAAAATCAGATCAACCAGATTGGCCAGAACAAAATCCACCACACCGAGCGCGATCGCAAAAAGAGCTATGGACACAAGAACAACACGGGTATTGGAAGCAACTTCTTCACGTGTAGGCCATACAACTTTTTTCAACTCCGCGATACTGTCCTTAAAAAACTGAATAATCCGTTTCATGTACTTTCCCTCTACAAAAAATCCCCGGAATCACTGCTGTAATCAGCCGATCTCGGGGTATTTTGCTCAATTCTTACAGTTTATCACCCGTAGGCGCCGTCGGTTCCCGGCGCAGATAACGATCAGGCCCAGTAGGAATCGAACCTACAACCTTCGGTTTTGGAGACCGACGCTCTGCCAATTGAGCTATAGGCCTGTGTCCCGGACAATGCTGCGAAGGACCGGATTGGCACCGGCCCTTCGAAAAAATCATCCAGAGAGCCTCCGATCGGACTTGAACCGATGACCCCCACCTTACCATGGTGGTGCTCTACCGACTGAGCTACAGAGGCATGGCTTGAAAATGCTCGCAGAATGTAGCAAATTGGAATCTCTTTGTCAACTGACACTCTTTCAAAACTGTATTTTATGCAGGGATCCACCGAAGCCATCAACGCCCACTATCCCGGGAGGATGACATGATCCGACTTCTCCTTTCCAGCCTAATGTTTCTGCAATTCTTCGTGGTGGGATCGTTCAACCCCCTCATCAGTCTTTATCTTACCCGGTTTCTCGGACTGGGGGGAGGCCAGGCGGGGTTGATAATCTCAGTTTCCCAGATTTCCATGCTTATCTCCCCGATTCTGGTGGGGAGGGTGGCAGGCAAAATGGTCAGCGAGCGACGGCTGCTCATTATTATTTATATTGCAGGCGGGGCGTTGCTGCTGCTCACCTCGGTTCAACGCAGTTTTACCGGTATGCTTCTTTCATTTTTCGCACTGAATATGATTCTCGGTCCCGCAGTAGGCCTGATGAACGCAGTCACATTCAAGCGCCTCAGCGATCCATCGGCGTTCGGCAGCATTCGGGTCTGGGGAACCATCGGCTGGATGGCGGCGGGCTGGACCAACGGCGCAATGGTCCGGCTATTGCCGGGAATTTCCAGCTCCCTTTCGCTGATTTTCACCCTTCCGGCCGCAGCTTCACTGCTGTTCACCCTTTTGGCCGCAATGCTGCCGGGAGCGGATGGAGGGACTCATCCCGCCGCCCGGCTTGCCGGAAGTACCGCCGCGGACAATCTTTCCGAAAAAACCAGGAAAGAAAAGGGTGCCCTGGGCACCCTCGCCTCTCCTGTGGTGAGGGTATTAATTCTCTGCTATTTTCTGGGAGGCATGCTGGACAGATATTATATCTTCGGCTCCGGGCCCCACCTGGATTTCATGGGAATCCCCGAGTCCCTTCTTATGCCCATCCTGAGTCTGGGTCAGGCAACAGAAATTTTCATGCTGCTGATGCTCAAACCTCTGCTTAGGAGGCTGGGGTTCAGAAGGGGCATTATTACCGGCGCTCTGTTTCTGGTGCTCAGATATGTGCTGCTGTTGATCGCAACCGGATCCCATGGGGGAGCGCTTCCTGCGGTGATACTGGCCATAGGGATGAACGGACCGGTCTTTGCCATGTTTTACACCGCTCTGACCATCTTCGTGGATGAAAAGACCAGTCCCGGGGACAGACCTGCGGTTCATCAGTATATAGCGATGGTTTTCACCGGATTTGCCGGATTCTCGGGGAACAGTCTTGCGGGCATCACCTTCAACGGGGTGGACCAAAGCCTTTTGGGAATGCAGCGATTTTGGAGCATTCCTTTGAGTTTGGCTCTTGTTGTGGCTGGAATTATCTTTCTGTTTTTCAAGCCCGGGAAACTGAAATCAGCCGGCTGATTTTGCCTTTTCCCGCATGAGGGCATAGATATTTCCGAATGCGTTGGCCCTACTGGGGGTGAGGTTGGCCCTGATATTGGTATCTTCTCCGAATTTTGATACCAGGGGTTCGGACTCATTCAGAAGATCCCGGATGCTCAAACCGTTGAGAGCCTGAATAAGTATAGATACATAGCCCCGTACAACCATGGCGTCGCTGGACCCCCGAAACTCTATATGACCATCCTGAATGTTTTCCGCCACATACACGTTGGAGATGCAGCCCTGGACGTAGTTTTCCTCGGTCTTTTCCTCCGAAGGGATGGAGGGAATCTCATTACCCACTTCAGTGAGCATGCGGTACATCTCCATCTGGTCCATTTCGGCCAGAGCATTCAACTCCTCGGCCATTTCTTCAAGATATTCCCGGGTCTCCGCAATTGTTTTCTGCTTCATGGGAAATAGATACTAAAAATGCAGGCGAATTGCAATCGGATGTCAGATTGTCGTTGCGGCAAAGTAATAGAGCCGGACATCCTCAGAAGTCCAGCTCAGCTCAGGTTCAACGGAAACTTCCCCAGGTAAGACGCAACCCCATCATAGGGTAATGAATGCTGCCTTTGTACGCAGAAGTGACCGGAAGAAGAAACTGCACCCCTGCGAACGCACTGATCTGGAACCAGTCGGTAACCGGAAAACCCAACTCAAGGTCCAGCTGCCCCAGAAAGGAGAGGGCTCCACCATTGTCCAGCAGCCCCGGAAGATGCAGACCGCCGATCCCCAGCATTCCGTTCCCTGCGAAACTGAATGGGCCGATGGTACTGTATGATCCAAGAAGCATGCCTCCAAAGCCTCCGGCCGCCTCATTGCTGCTGGCATCCAAAAAACTCAGCCCGAATCCGCCGATTTTCGTACCGTCCCGATCAATACCGTATCCGAACCCACCGCTTTGCTGAAGAGCCCGGGGCTGGAATTCCGAATTGCCCAGGCTATCGGCAAAAGGACTGTTCACCGCGTAAAATATGCCCCCTCCTCCATTGGCCATAATCGGAGCTGCCGCTGAAAGCAATACAAGGCAGAGCGCGAAAACACGCAGCCGTTTGTTACTTCTATTTCTATTTTCCATAAATTTCCTCCCCGGAACAATGTGTTTCCCCTGTGGTCACGTTTCATATTCCTGTATCTGAAACACAGATCGGCAGGAAATGTGTCACATATAAGGACGAAACAGTGTATATTGGGAATATGAGACGACCAGCACGGCGCATTACAGATATTGTAAGCATTCTCGTACGCTACGGTTTCAAGGATTGGCTCTCCTCCATACACATCAGACCACGGGGACTGAAAAAACTCAAACCCGGGAGGGGCACGGGGCAGAGTCGTCCGGAACGGATCCGCCTGGCAATTGAAGAGATGGGACCCACATTCATCAAATTCGGTCAGCTGCTCTCCATTCGAAAGGATATTATTCCCCAACCCTATATTCGCGAGCTGAGCCGTCTACAGGATGATGTAGCTCCCATAGACTCACAGGAGGCCAAAAAAATCCTGAAGGAGGAGCTTGGCTCCCGATACCGCCTTCTTGAATTCGAAGATGAGCCCCAGGCCAGCGCATCCATCGCCCAAGTGCACCGGGTAAGCATCGGCGGGTACGGCGAAATGGCGGTGAAAATTCAGAGGCCGGGGATCGGGCAGATCATCGAAGAGGATATCTCCATTCTCCTCTGGATTGCCACTCAGGTGGAACACTACATTCCGGCTCTCCGACCTCTGCAGCCGGTGAACCTGGTGAAGGAATTCGCCAAAACCTTGAGAAAGGAGCTGAACTTCCGGGTTGAAGCCCAGAATATTATCCGGTTTTCCAGAAATTTTCGGAATTCCAAGAGCATTAAGGTGCCCCGGGTCTATCCTGATATCAGTACGGAGAAAGTGCTTCTCATGGAGTTTGTTCACGGGAAAAAACTCACCGGTCTGCTGAGGGAATCGGATCAACTTTCCGCCGAGGAGCGGCACCGGATTGCACGGGAAGGAAGCCGGGCAATTATCGACCAGGTATTCATTCATGCATTTTTCCATGCGGACCCTCATCCGGGAAATATCCTGGTACTCCCCGACAGCCGCCTCTGTTTTCTGGATTTCGGGATTATGGGGCAGATTAGTCCCAGCGAACAGGAGCAGCTGCACCAGGCCATTATTTCTGTGACCAGCAACGACTATGAGCGTCTGGCAGAAATTGTACTAAGCCTGGTGGGGCACAGCGGAGATGTGGACGGCGATGCCTTCCGCACCGATCTATTCGAAATAATCGATCAGTACATCAACCTTCCGCTGGAAAACATCCAGGTGAGTACCGCAGTACAGGAAATATTCCGTATTATCAGTAATCATCAGCTCATCATTCCCAGCAAGTATCTTCTCATGAACAAGGCAATTATCACCATCGACGGTGTGGCCAAAGAGGTGGAGCCGGGCTTTACTCTTGCAGGCCTCATCAGTACGGTGGTTCGAAAAGTTCTGCGTCAACAGTTCAACCCCAAACGGGCAAGACGGGCAATGATTGAAGTTACCAGCGACTACGCCTCTCTGGTAAAAGCATTTCCCAGGGAAAGCAGAGATATTCTCCGTCAGCTGCGCCGGGGCCGTCTGGGAATTCTATTCAAAATCGAAGGCATAGAGCCCCTGCGGAAGACCCTGGACGAACTTGGCTCCAGGCTCATATACGGCATAATTTTGACTGCGGTGCTGGTGAGTTCGTCCCTGATATTCTCTTCCGGACTGCCTCCCCTCTGGAAAGGAGTCCCGGTAATTGGATTGGCGGGATTTGCCATAGCAGGTATTATGGCATTAAACTATGTATTGAACCTTATCCGTCATTATTTCAGGGAACGTTGGAAATAGAATGGGATGCGGTTTCGGAGGCAGGATGCACAGAAGCTCTACTCTGCAAAAGAGATTCGATTCAAACGTTGAATGGATACGCCCGGGAAATGACGTACTCTTTTTTCGTTGGAGCGGCTCAGCCCGGGAAATTGCACAGATAAAGCAGATTCGTATCCTTCCGGGACAAAGCCTTATGTGCATTCATAATTCGGTGTGCACGGCAATCCTGGAGGAGCCCGGCCTCTACGATCTTCAGGAGAACGGGAGCGAATTCTGGGAAAAGGTGCAGGGAGCACTGAACGATGCTTCCGGGGAAGAGGGAGTAAACGGATCCCCCCCCGCCCTCTTCTTCGCACGCACCGGTGAACTGCCCCCTCAGAGCTGGAACAGCGGCAAGTATCTCAGGTACGAAGAACCGCGGGAAGGCAGGCTCTTGAGGATCAGACTCTTCGGGAGCTACCGGGTAAAACTCGTAAAACCCGATAGTTTTTTTGTGAACCTGGGGGAGGATATCGGAATTTACTCCCTCTCCCGTTTCCGGAATGCCATGACCGGACGAATGCCGGATATTATCGGCAACTTTTTAAAAACAGCAGATCTGAGTCATACCGACTTCAATGAATCCAGGGAGGAACTTTCCCTACAGCTTGAAGATGTTATGAAACGCTCATGCGCCCCCCTGGGACTGGAAATTTACGACACCCGGATTGAAGGAATGGTGTATGCAAACCAGACAGGCGAAGCTTCGGCCGAAAGCAGCGAACATGATTCCGCCCCAGCTGTCACCGACCGCGCCATGAACCGGGGGGAAGAAGCTTTGGGTGGACACAGAACAGAGCAAAGCTCTCCCGGGGAATCAGATGAACTGGTGCAGAGGCTGGAAAGTCTGAAGAAGATGCTGGATCGCAAGCTTATTTCCCCTGAAGAATATCAGGCAAAAAAGGATGAAATCCTTACGCGGCTCTAAATAGCGGCTGCTTGCCGCATCAGATATTAAAACCCCAGGCGGGAGAGAATGCCGTGAACAGATGAGCGGTATCCGCCGCCGAATAAATTCAGATGATTCAGCATGTGGTACAGATTATAAATATCTCTCCGGGTCTCGTACTCCTTCTCCACAGGGAGTACATTCCGGTAGCCCCGGTAAAATGCAGACGGAAAACCGCCGAACAATTCGGTCATGGCAAGGTCAGCTTCGTTATGCCCCGCATATGCTGCAGGGTCAATGAGCACCCCTTCCCCCCGGCTGCTGAACAAGTAGTTGCCCGACCATAAGTCTCCGTGAAGCATGGATGCCCGGGGGTGCTGGGGCAGAAAGTCGCCAAGCCGGGCCGTCAGCTGTTTTACGCGCCGTTCGAGGGAGGAGTCGGCATATCCCCCCCGGAGGGCAAGCTCCAGCTGATACTCCAGACGGTGTACGCGAAAAAATTCAACCCAGTCCGCTTCGACCCCGTTGCTCTGGGGACTCAGTCCGATATAATTATCCTGGAAAAACCCGTAACCGCCCTTTCCCGGAGTTTTGGAAAGCCGGGAATAGAGCTCCAGACTCTGAAGGGTTGCAAGCTGGGCGCCGAATTCCCATGCCTGATCTGATCCGGGACGACCGGATTCAATGTAAGAAATGAGAATTCCGGTATCCATTACCCCGTACACTTCGGGGACGATCAGGCTGCTGCACCCCGCTTCAGCGGCACAGGCTTTCAGAGCCTGGAGTCCCAGGGCCTCGGCCCGGAACAGGGAGGAGTCGGCCCTGGACTGATACTTATATACAACAGGAGGAAGGGATTCGTGGCTGAGCACCACGGCCCGATTAATGCAGCCTCCGTGAAGATCCCGGCTGCGGCATTCACCGGGATCCGAAATTGCGTCGTTGGATAGCTGTGTTAGCGCCTCGGCCAGTGAGGTGAATTGCAGTCGAGGATCCAGTCCCTCAGACACATCTTCCAGGCGAAAGGTACTCATTTCCGCCCCGCAGTCTCTCCGGATCTCAATGCATCAAGAAGTCTTTCACTGCTGCGCTCAACAATATCGAACACATCGTCAAATCCGTTCTGACCGCCGTAATAGGGATCGGGAACATCCATGGCAGCATCTCCCAGGGGATCAAACTCCCTGAACATATGGATTTTCGCCGGGTTTTTTGCGGATGCAGCCATATGCATGAGCCTATCGTAATGGCTTCGGTCCATGGCGAATATCACATCGTAATACTCCAGGTCCGACTGGATCAGCTTCCGGGCAGGGTGGGAAAAGGGAACCCCCCGCCGGGCGGCGGTGCTTCGCATTCTGGGGTCTGCGTTCTCACCCACATGATAGCCGTGGGTTCCCGCGGACTCCACTTCAAACTCCTTCTGCACACCCCGGCTGTGGATCATATTCTGGAAAACCGCATGAGCCAAAGGGCTGCGACAGATATTTCCAGTGCAGACAAACAGTACCTTTGTTGGATCTGACATCATAACCTCGCTGCTTCACGTGCCACAGATTTCACGGCAATCCGAAGAACTGTTGCCGGATTCACCTCTACTTCTACATACAAAAAACATCCCATGATTGACCGGTTCCTATCGGGGAAGATTCAGAATCACCAATACGCCCAGGGAGGGGTTGGAAGCACTGAGGCGCTCCGCTCCCCGGCGGAGTATCCAGGAGGGATCCGGAACATCCTGCCCGGTATCCTCCGGCTCATTGTCTTCCCGTCCGGCGTCGTCCGACTCATTGTCTTCCTGCCCGGTATTCTCCGACTTATTGTCCTCCGGAACGTCCTCCCTCTCCCGGGAGGGCATGGGAGAACTCTCTTCCCCGAGATCCGCCGGCACAGAATATCCCCGGGGAATGGAAATACCGTTACTTCCCGGAGAAAGGGACCGTCCCGCCAATGCAGGAGTCAAGTCGAACAAAAGGGGTGCCATGGAACCGTGGGCGTATGGACCGGAAGGAGCCCGGGGGGCGGAATCCCTTTGTGTCATCCCATTCCCGGTAGAGATCCCCGGAGTTTCGCCCGCTGTCGGAAGATTCATGGAGGGAAACACCAGATATACCTGACGAAAATTCGACGAGGATTCATATCTGCCCAGCAGGCCTTCCTCTCCCCGGATCGCCCCATTCGCCGCCGTACCCCGGATGGAACCGGAATACTGAAGCGTAGAATTAATATACACATCCAGCTCAAACGTCTGTCTATCTGATGAACTGTCTGAAAGACTCTGTGAAAGTGCGGAGGACAGCCCCGCATCCTGTGCGCTCAGCTGTAACAGCATGAGAATTCCGAACCAGACGGCCTGATTCATAGTCTCTCCTTTTTGGGTCCGAATCTCCTGAGAAGTTCATCAACCACCTGATCGAGGAGCTGCCGGGGGGTGTGTGAACCTGCATCCAGGATCAAATCCGCAAATTCATACGAATCGTTATCTATATTATAGACCTTCAAGTAGCGTTCGTGATCCTGCCTGTCCCTCTCCCGGGTAAATTCGAGAATTTCAGCTATTTCTCCACCCTCCCGCTGATGAATGCGCTGAACCCGTACATCATCCGGTGCATGAAGATATACACTCAGGTCTGCGCTGCTCCTGGTAAGCCATATTGCCAGCCGGGACGCCAGAACACAGTTGCCCTGCTCGGCAAGCTCAACCTGCCGCCGATCCACGATACGGTCGATTTCGTCGCTGGCTGCAGCCTGGGCCATAATTTCCTTCAGGGAGACACCCCGTTCTTCCGCCAGACTGCGAAACGTATAATTAATGAGTGTAAGCCCAAGCTTCTCAGCTATGAGACTGCTGGTGGTAGTATTGCCGCAGCCGCTCTTCCCCGAGACTGCAATGCAAATATCCTGTCCCTGTATGGATTTCCGTAATGTTTCGATTTTTTTCATATGTCACCTGTGCCGGGGATCGCCCTCTGCAAATGCCGCTGCCGGGACCTAGGTACCGGGAATATGCGGTATGCTCTGTTCCTTCTTTTAGGGAACCTATTCAATATTTCTCAGCTGTTCTCTGATATTTTCCAGAGCATCTTTCATGTCGATAACCGCTGCGGAAATTTCTTTCAAGAGATTCTTGGAACCAATGGTGTTGGTCTCCCGGTTCATCTCCTGGCAGAGAAAATCCAGTCTCTTGCCCACAGCCCCTCCCTGGGCAAATTCATCGTTGAACTGCTGGATATGGGCCAGCAGACGGCTAATCTCTTCGTTTATGGAATGCTTCACAAGAAGTGCGGCCAATTCGCTGAGAATCCGGTCTTCTTCCACCTGATCTCCCAGAACTTCCTGAAACCGGCTGCGAAGCTGGGTATTAATATGGGCTTCAATCCGGGATTCCTGTTGGCGGATTATCTGAAACGAACCGCGGAAGCGCTCCAGCTGTTCCATAATATCGCGGGCGGTGGTCTCTCCCTCTCGCTGCCTGCTGGCATTAAAATCGTTCAGTGCCTGGGAGAATGTGCTCCGTATTATAGGGAGCACTTCTTCCCCGCTCCTCTGCTTTTCAAGTTTTATAATTCCTTCAAAGGCCATGAGATCGGAAATGGATGGATTGTGTTTTAATCCGTGTTGCCGTTTCAGCCGTTTCATCGCAGCAACCAGGGCTTCCGCCTGGGAGTCGTCAATTTTCACCCGTGTTTGTTCGGAGTCTGACTGGAGGCGGATATATACTTCAACCCGTCCCCTGCTGATATGCTTTTTCAGTTCATCCCGCAGCTCCTGCTCAAGCCTGCCAAGAGTCGAGGGAAGGGATATCTGGGGATCCAGGTAGCGATTGTTGTATCCCTTGATTTCCACGCTCAGGCTGTGACGTTCGCTGCTGTATTCCCTGCCGGCATAGCCGGTCATACTGTGAATCATTGAAACTCCTTGTCTGGCTGCCGGGGTACCCGGAAAAGGGCATGGCGCATAGATCCCGGCGGCATTGGCATACCGGTCCGAATACGAAACCGGATACGAAAGGGAAGCAGAAAATCAGCCCTTTTCGCTCCGGTCCCGAAGGGAGTCCATGAGCATTCGACCTAGCTGCCAGTTATCCCCGGCTCCCATGGTAACAAACAAATCCCCGGGCTGCAGAAGTTTTTCCGCGAAATCAGCAGCCTGGGAAAAATCCGGGAGATAGTGAACTTCCGGATGATGAGCGGAGACCGCATTTGCAAAATCCTTGCCACTGATCCCCCATCTGTTCTCTTCCCGGGCGGATGCATAAATATCGTTGAGAATCAGAACATCCGCAGCCGTAAAACACTCTGCAAACTCATCCTTCAAGGCATGGGTTCTGCTATAGGTGTGGGGCATGAAATCGGCTACGATCCGCCTGCCCGGATAAAACTCCCGGAATCCCTCAAGGGTGCCGGCGATCGCCCGGGGATGGTGGGCGTAGTCGTCAATGATGGTGATCCCTCCTGCCTGACCCACAACTTCGCTTCTCCGTGTGGTGCCGGTGAACAGACTCAGGGCGTCCGCCAGGTCGGCGAAGGGTATGCTCCCCGCGCTTTCTCCTCCCAGGGAGATTATGGACTCCAGGAGAGCAAGGGCCCCGGCGGCATTCAGCACCGAGTGAACCCCGGGATACTGGAGACTGATATCTCTCCGGGCAGGCTCCGGGTCCACATATGCCCCGCCCCATTCAGGCTGGATGGGCGCTTGGGTGCCGGGAATACGTTCAAGGGTGAAGCTCTGAGCTCCCGATTCAACCAGGTGATTGCTAATCCGGTAGCTTCTCAGATGACTCAGTTCCGTTTCTGTGCAGCTGAATCCGTAGGGAATGAAGTTCAATCCGGGATTCCCGGCGGCGTAGGCTTCAACAGTCTGTTTTGCGCCGGGGTCGTCGGCACAATAGACCACGGTTCCCCCGGGGGGAAGTTTTTCCATAAGCTGGGTGAAGGCAAAACGCACATCCGCTTCATTTTCGAAATAATCCAGATGATCCGCTTCAATGCTGGTGATCAGACACACCTGGGGGCTGAAATTCAGAAAGTGCCGGCGGTACTCGCAGGTTTCGGCAACAAAAAAATCGTTCCCCCCGCTGTAGGTGGGGCTGCCGCCGAAATTGCTCACTCCGCTTCCCACCAATACCTTGGCGGGAAGTTTGAGCTGCCGGATCATGGTGCCGATCATGGCGGTGGTGGTGGTTTTTCCGTGCACACCCGCCACTGCCGCAAACGGAATGCTTTGGGCGTAGGCAGCCAGGGCCGTGGAGTATTCCATCATGGGAAGCTCCAGAGTGAGAACCCGCTGAAGCTCCGGATGGGTCTTGGGATCATATGCAGAAGAATACACAATAAGTTCCGCATCATATGGAACCTGATCAGCATCGAATCCCTGATACACCGGAATATCGTTTTTTTTCAGAATGGCATCAGTATAAAATTCATCCGCCACATCGGAACCGGATACATCTGCACCTTCATGAACCAGAAGCTCGGCCAGGGCGGCCATTCCCGTACCCTTGACGCCGATCATATATATTTTTACCTGTGATAGTCTGCCCGACTGGAGTGTCATGCATGTATCTTACGAAAATCAGGTTGCTTTGGCAATGATAGTCCTGAGAATCTCCTGCATGGGCTCCCGGGCAATCAACTCACGGCTCCGGGGCCGGGGATGATCCACACGAAAGCGTTCAATGACCCGGGCTGGACGGCTGCTGAGAAGGATAATTTCATCCGCCAGCAGAAGTGCTTCTTCGGGATCATGGGTGACCAGAATATAGCCGGGCTGATGCTCTTCCACGTAGTTTTGAAACCACTCATGCATTCTGCTTCGGGTAAGATAATCCAGACGGGAAAAGGGCTCATCCAGCAGGAAAAAATCCTGGCGGAACATGCAGCTGCGCATGAACGAGGCCCTCTGCCGCATACCGCCGGACAGCTGATCGGGAAAATGGTGACCAAAGCCTTCCAGACCGAACTGGGACAGCTGCTGAAGAACGCTCCTCCGGGCTTCCCGGGCCTTCTGCCCCTTGAGAATAAGGGGTAGGGCGATATTATCCGCGACGGTTTTCCAGGGAAGAAGCAGATCATCCTGCTGCATGTAGCTGATCCAGCCCTGACGGTTCAGTACGCTTCTGCCCTGAAACTGCACCTCTCCCTGCTCGGGGCTCAGAAGTCCCGCGAGAATGTGGAGAAGCGTACTTTTGCCGCAGCCGCTGGGGCCCAGTACGGCGGCCGACCTGCCCCTGGCAACCGAAAGGTGAATATTTTCCAGTACCTTCAGTCCGCCGTAGTAGTAATCCAGATCCCGGACTTCAATGCCCGGGACCGGATTAGCTGAATTACTTCGGGAGATATTCATTGGTAAAGCTCGCTTCAACATCCAGCTCAGTGTTGATCAGCTGATTTTCATGGAGCCAATCCGCATACCTGCTCCAGACAACGCTGCGCATTTCTCCCCATCGGGGTGCTTCCGCAATAAATTCATCCTTCAGAAACTCAAGGCTTTGAATCGCCAGCTCTGCGGGAATTTCTGGAACCGCATTTACCAGCAGTGTTCCTGCTTCTTCAGGATTTTCCACCGCATACTGGTATCCCCGGGAAAGTGCGGACAGAAACGCCCGGGCGCTGTCCCCCCGCTCATCCAGGAGAGCTTCCGAAGCGATAATTACCGGAGTGTAGTAGTCGAACACTTCATTCAACTGAGCCAGATCAAGGTAGTTGAGAGGAACGTCCCGAATGTCCGCTTCCACCAGGGTCCATCCTTCGAATACCCAGGAAAAATCAACTTCCCGGTCGGTTGCAGCAAAGAAATCCGCAGAGCCGCTGTTCAGCAAAGTGATATCGTCCAGGGACAGCCCCTCCCCCTCCAAAAGGGTTTCCAGCATGGCGGTTTCCACCGGGGATCCCCAGCCTCCGTAGGTCCTCCCCTCAAGATCGGCGATGGTTTCTATTCCCCTGTCTGCAGGGGAGGCAAAACCCGATGTATTGTGCTGAATAACCGCCGCCAGCGCAACAACAGGCAGTTCATCCTCACCGGTCCGGGCAAATGTGACTGATTCCTGGTAGGAGTATCCGAAATCGGCCTTGCCGATTGCCACCAGACTCTCCGCACTGGCCTCCGAGGGCTGAATGATTTCAACATCAAGGCCGGCTTCTTCAAAAAACCCCAGATCACGGGCAACATATGCCCCGATATGGTTGGTATTGGGCACCCAGTCCAGGGTCAGAACAATTTCTTCCGGTTCGGTAGAATCTCCGGAAGTTTGGGCGCTTGATCCTTCGCTGCTCCCTGAGGCCCAGAGGGACGCGGAAACGATAACTGCTATTAATACAACAATGATGTGTCGATATGTGTCTTTTCGCATATCTTTACTCCTTATAATTTTTGCAGATCCATGCTGCATGCTTGCATTGGGTGTAGTGCTTTGTTTTCCAAAATTGCTCCCCATTTTTGGAAAACGGGGCGGCCAGTGAACCCACCAGTTGTGTTCTTGTATCTATATTTCATTTGTCTACATTTCATGTATTTCTGGCTCATATGTCTCACGCCGCAGGTTGGGCAGTTCCGTTTTCACGGCGGTAGGGCAGAAACAGATATTCCATCAGCTTTACCAGAAGAAAAAAGCCGGCGCTGAGAAGCATGATCATCAGAATTGCGGCAAACACCCTGCTGGCGGCAAACGATTTCTGGCTTCTGATCAGATACACTCCCAACCCCGAACTTCCCCCCAGCCATTCGCCGATCACCGCCCCCATAATGGAATAGGTTGCAGCTATCCGCATTCCTGCAAAGAACGCCGGCAGAGTACCGGGAAGCTTTACATGCCGATAGATCTGCAGCCTTCCTGCACCCATGCTCTTCATTAATTCAATGTAATCCCTGTCCAGGGCGGTAAAACTTTTCAAAAGGTTCACCAGAATAGGAAAGAAGCATACCAGTACCACCGCAAGAATTTTCGGCACGATCCCGAACCCGAACCACAGAATAAAAAGCGGGGCGACTGCAATAAGGGGAATGGTCTGGCTTGCAACCGCCATGGGGTAAAAGAGATGGTAGAAAAGGGTCAGACTATCCATGAGAAGGGCGAATACCAGGGCGGCTCCCACCGCAATGAGCAGTCCCAGCCCCGCAGCATGAAGGGTGCTCACCGAATGCTCCATGAGAGTGGGGAACACCTGGACAAATGAGCCCACGATGGCAACGGGGCTGGGAAGAACATAGGGGGGCAGCAGAGGCGAGAGCATCTGCCAGAGTGCAATCAGTATCAGCAGAATTCCGGCGGGCAGCAGAAAGCGCAGGAGCCGGGAATCAGGAATACTTGGCCATTTTTTCTTCATAGGCCACCCCCCGGGTCTTATAATCGATTTTCACGTAGGAAACGATCCTCTCGGCACCTTCTTTTACACAGATTTGCTGAGCTTCCTTTACCAGGTTCAAAAGGGCTGTAAGAGGGCCCTGGATGGTGGTCTCCATGGGGCCCACCCAGTTTTTAAATCCTGAGGCAGCAATGTGGGCGATCACCTTATCTATAACGGGATAGAGACGTTCATCATCAACCCTGGGCAGAACTTGAAGGCTGAGGTGAATATCCGGCTCCTGAGATCCGGCCGCGGCATGAGAAGTATTCGCTTGCATATTCCATTTCCTTCGGGGATGAAGGAAAAATCCGGCAGGCACAAAAAAACCCAACAGTCGTTGGGGGATTTGCGATTGAGCAGATACAGCGTTTCACCGCTGCATCAGACCGTTGCGGGCCCTACGCTGGCATTATCCAGATCAGGTCACGGGTCGAAGCGTTGCTTCCTCTCAGCCGGTACTATCCAGCTCCCCTTGCTATGTTAGAAACAGCCTACCGCTGTCTCTCAATGATGTCAAGCTTCGCACGGACAGCTATTGCAATTTGAAGGTGATATTCTTGGTCTTATACAGTTTCAACGATTCTCCGCTGAACCGCCTGGTGGTACTCTTCAGATCCAAACGTTTGCCGTGAAGCTTCCCGCTGGATGAATAGAGCTCCACTCCGTCGAAATGATCGTAGAGGAAAAACGAAATACGCACCGGCCCGAAGCCCTGAAGAATATGCTCCAGATACAGCTGAAGGGTGGTCTCTTTTTTTCCCTTCCCGGAGCCGCCGCGGGCCTGCTTTCTCACATGGGCTTTTACGCTGATCTGCGTCTGGTTGGCACGGGTATATCCCCTGGTAAGACCGTCATCGCTGACATAGGCGTATTCAAGGGTCGCCTTGGAGTTGGAGCGGATGATCACATGAAATTCCACGTTACTGATATCACTCTGATTGTTCTTAGGCTCCTTATGAAGCATGGGAATAATGCCGTTTTCCCGGAAATAGAGGGGGGTACCCTCCTCATCCAGAGAGCTTTGGATCCACCGCCCCCCTTTTTTCCAGCTGCCGTCTCCCGCATCCAGCCATCCACCCGGGGGTAGATATACGCTCCGTTTTTCCTGCCCCTCCCGGGTCGCAGGAGCCTGCATAATATTAGGGCCGACCATGAATGCATCGCCGATATTCCAGCTCTCCTCCATGCTTTCGGGAAAGTGGTACCACAAAGGGGCAAGAATGGGGCCTCCATGCTGCTGGTGGGTAACATGAAGATTATATAGATACGGAAGCAGACGGTATCTCAGCCGAATATATCGGGAAACAATGTTTCTCACCCTGGAGCCGAATTTCCATGGCTCCTGTTCGGCTGTCCCCTTGCAGGAATGGTTTCTTAAAAACGGCTGCAGAAAGGCCGCCTTATACCAGTCGATCATCAACCCGGCATCAGCATCTTCAATAAACCCCGGCACATCCGCCCCCCAGAAGGGAATTCCCGAAAGCCCCAGATTCATTCCGGTCTTGATTGTCTGGGCGAGATGATGATAGTTGCTTGCATTATCTCCCAGCCACACCGCAGCATAGCGGGAGCTTCCCGGACTGCCGCTGCGGCTGAGAATAAACGGCCGCATGTCCGGAGCCCTCCTGCTAAAGCCTTCCCGGCTGGCCTTCTGCATCCCAAGAGCATAGGAGTTATGGAAGTAGCCGTGGGGCAGACGTCCGTTTTGAAAACGCATATCATCGGGAGAAGCGTCTCCGGTGGCCGGATCATTCATATCCAGCCAGATACCCTGGATTCCCAGATCCGCAATTTCCGAGATCTGATCCGCCCACCAGTCCCGGGTTTCCTGCATGGAAAAATCAGGGAACACCGTTTCACCGGGCCACACATAACCCACATATTCCCCGCCGGCGGAGTTCTTGCAGAATAATTCCCGGGAACTGCCCTCCCGATAGAGAGCATAGTGGGGATCAAGCTTCACCCCGGGATCAATGATCGGCACCACCCGCTGCCCCCCGGACTGGAGCTGCTGAATCTCCTGCCGGGGATCGGGAAAAAGTTCCGGATTGAAGCTGAAAACCCGGTATCCGTCCATGTAATCAATATCCAGCCAGAGGCCATCGTTGGGTATGCCGTACTGCAGGAACTTCCCCCGGACATGATCCAGATCTTCCGGTCCGGCGTACCCCCAGCGGCTCTGATGATGCCCCAGACTCCAAAGCGGAGGTCGGGGGTGGGTGCCAAGTAGACGGTGAAATTGCCGGGTCACCTCATCAGGAGTGTCACCGGCAAAAAAGAACAATACCGGCGCCCCGTCCTCGGCTGCGATAAACAGCTGCCGTTCAGTGTCGCCGCTGTCCATAATTTCAATATGGGGATTGCTCCCCAGGGACATCCAGCTTCTGTAGAGAGTGTGGGAAAACACCCCCAGCCATCCGGCGTGGCTGTGAATCAGAATGTAAGGAATGGAAATGTACATGGGGTCCGGTTCGCCGCTGATCACCTGCTGCCAGGGGAAGTCCCCCAGCACATCGGTATTTCGGAACCCCACCCTTCTGCCGCTGAACTCGGGCCCGCCGTTTTTTTCCCCCAGACCGTAGAAGCGGAACTCGGGATTGGGGTTGAAATTCAGAATCCATGAACGGAGATTTTCTCCCCCCAGCCCCAGAGGACCGGCTTCCAGGAGCGAATGCCCCCGCCAAAGTAGGGAGAACCCTCCCCGACATGGCACGGGAGCATCCGAATCCCCGACATTCTCCGGGCTGTGCACAAGCTCAAGCTCGGGCTCAAGCTCGGGCTGCCCCGCCGCAGCATGGAGACCTCCTGAATCCGGAGTGGCATCCCCGGGTTGCAGCTCCAGAAACCCGGGAATTTCCCCGGGGGAAAAATTAATAACCGCCGGTTCAGCCGGCCAGCGGTCGTCGCTGAACTCCAGAGCGAGCAATGAACCGGATGCACGGTACCAGGTCTGTCTCAGGTTCAGATGATGGTCGTAGCGGTAATTCCGCGGTGAAGGGGTCTTTGAAAGATACATGGTAGCTGGAGCATACGGCAGGATGGTATGGGGGTCAACACGGTCTGTTCCACCGGAGAGAATTCCCTGTGTAAAATCCGTGAAGGTCTTTGCCCGAACTGGAGCGGAGGGCTATATTTCAGCCTATGGAAGATATCTATAGGGTATTAGCCGAAGGTCTTATTACCGTACTCAGCGGCGCAGGGATCAGCACCGATTCGGGGATTCCCGATTACCGGGGGGAAGACCGCACCCGGCGCAGGGGAAATGACGGTGATTCCGGCCCGGTCACATATGCGCAATTCATGGGCAGTGTGGAAAAACGGCGGCACTATTGGGCCCGCAGCGCCCTGGGCTGGCCGTGGATCCGGGACAGAGAACCCAACCGGGCACACCATATACTCGGCGGGCTGGAACAGGCAGAACACATCAACGGCATTATCACCCAAAATGTGGATGACCTGCATTTTAAAGCAGGAAGCCGTAATGTGGTTGAGCTTCATGGTAATCTGAAACGGATCAGGTGCATGGACTGCGGCCGAATTTCCAGCAGGGATGAGCTTCAAAGACGAATGCTTCGGGACAATCCCCGCTGGGAACGGCTCAGCAGTAATTACTCCCCCGACGGAGATGCTCAGCTTCCTCAGGAGGTGACCCGGGAGTTCCGTACTCCCGGCTGCCTCACATGCGGAGGTATTCTCAAGCCGGATGTGGTGTTCTTCGGAGAAAACGTGCCTTTTGACCGGGTTGAGCGCTGCTACGCCATGGTGGATGACTGCGACCTGCTTCTGGTTCTGGGCAGCTCCCTTGCGGTGCGCTCGGGTTTGCGCTTCGTGGAATATGCCGACAAAGCGGGAACGCCGGTGGTTATCGTGAACCGGGGGGCCACCCGGGGAGATCCCTTCGCCGACCTAAAGGCTCACAGCTCCATAACCCCATGGCTGGAGACCCATCTTCCCCCCGGGCATCGGGAAATGAGCCCCAATAGCAATGAAATTTCACCCTCCGACTGATATACTTATAAACACATTGCTGCCGGGGTCATACCGCCGGTATCTGCAGGAGGTACATATGAATTTTCGCCATGTGTTTTTTGCAGTTCTCATCTTTTTAATGGCCGTATCAATTCCCCTCTTTGCCCAGGACGCCCAAAACCCGGAAAAAATCACAGAAAACACCACAGAAGAAGAGCCTGAGCAGAAGAAGGCCATCACTCTCCGCAGCCAGACCGGCCTTGCCCTGTCCACCGGATCGGCTCTACTCAGCCCGGATATCGCCGTGCTCTACCGTCCCTCATTCTGGGGCATCGGTGCAGGGGTGAAAGGATATGCAGGACTCACCCTGGGGGATGCGTACATTGTGCCCTATGCCACCGCCGAACTGGGCTGGTTTTCCGCCGACCTGGGCTTCAGCCTGAGACTCAGGGAAAGCAACATCAACAGCGCATCCTACGACGGAGATGATCTGCCTCTCTACATATCCGCCGGACTTCACCCCTCATTCAAACTGGGACCGGGGAAATTCATGCTGGGGGCCAGCCTGGATCTCTCCATAACGGATGTCCCGGTTGTGGAAAGCGAAGATGCCCTGGAAAGCTTTTTTGCCACCCTGATTGTTGCCATTTTCAGCATCTTCAAATTTGAAGGGGATATTGGTTACCGCATCTCCCTTTAGCTCCGGCAGCTGCCCGCGTCCTGCCGCGATGCACCCGGCCGTATCCTGGTTCAGCCCTTGATTCACTCTCCCGGGACAGATATATTTCCAACCATGGAATACAGAGCAAGCCACATACTGGTAAAAGATAAATCACTGGCCGAACGACTGCTCAAACAGCTGAAAGGGGGCGCGCGATTTGAAGCCTTGGCGAAAGACTTCTCCACCTGCCCCTCAAAAAGCAAGGGCGGTGATCTTGGCTGGTTCGGCCCGGGGAAAATGGTGAAGGAATTCGAACAGGCATGCAGCAAATTGAGCCCCGGAAGACTGAGCGGCATTGTACGAACTCAATTTGGTTTTCATATTATCAAACTGACTGGCAGAAAATAAGCCGCCGGATCATCCGCCGAAGGCTCAGGCGGGCAAATCTGGTCAATTTCATTCAGCAGCTGACGCTCTCAGTATGAGAACAGCTCCTCCTTGCTGGAAAAATAATGGTAGAGTCCACAGCTTCCCTTACATTTCGGTTTTCGGCGAAGCTGAATTTACCCGGTCCGGCTTGGTTGCCGCAAAGGAACGCTTTTTCCTGGAACCGGCCGCAGCCCCGCTCTCCTCGCTCCTTGTCCGCACCACAGGCTTTTTCTCGGAAATGAAGGATCTTCTGGATATGGCAAAACGGGGACGGGTATAGCTATTCGGAAACGGGAACGCACCATCTGGAGAATTTCTTCCGGGAAATCCGTGATACCTCCCTTAGGCACCGGTAGGGAAAGCAGAGTCTCTGCCTTTCGGCGGACTCGATTCATAGTCAGGCAGGACAAATTGCGGTGTCAGCCGCTTCGTGATATTATATGCTTCTATGCGCATGTTAATTGACCAGCTCAAAGCTTTGGGTGAAGATAACCGCTTTCGAATTGCCATGATGCTTTTGAGCAGACCGCTGTGCGTATGCGAAATGCATCAGCTTCTGGACATCTCGGGAGCAACACTCTCCAACCATTTGAAAATTCTGAAATATTCGGGAATCGTGAAAAGCCGCCGGGAGGGGAAATGGATCGAATATGATCTGAAGGACAATTCGGTTCGGAACCTTCTTGTGAGTATCCGGGAACGGGTGGAGGATGACGAAATTATCGCCAATGATGCCCGGGATCTGAAGACCATTACCCGCGAGGTGTGCAGCACACGGTGAGAGATTTTTCTTTCCAATACTTAGAGCCTGCTAATTCAGTGGCAGAGTCTCAGGGATTTTTTTATAAAAAGCGTCCCGGATGCTCGTACCAGCAACCGGGACAAATTCACAGGAAGAACACGGAACAATCCGTGTCAGAGTCACCATCGCCAAACCCGGGATACTGGGTCTGGAGATGGGGAATCGATAAAATAATACCGATTCCTCAATACAAGGTCAAGCATAATCCGGATCTATTCCTGTTTTTCTGTGTGCTCTCCTGAACTATCCTGCAGGTTTTCCGGCAGGAGGATGGTGAAGCAAACTCCCTGAGCTTCACCATCCACAAAGATAATCGAGCCTTTCAGTAACTCCCGGATAATAGTATCGATAATCGACAATCCCAGACCTGTCCCCCCCCGGGATTTGGCGGTAGTGAAGAAGCGGGTGAATATATGCTGTTGATATTCCCGGGGTATTCCGCTTCCGTTGTCGCAATACAGAATTTCCACTTCCCCTGAGGCGATTTTTTTTGCCGATATGCTGATGATTCCCCCGTGTTTTTTCTGAAACCCGTGAAGAATTGAGTTTTGTATGAGATTACTGAATACCTGTATGAGCAGCCCGGGGTAGCTGCGCATCTTCAGTTCCCCGGGTATGTCCAGGCTGAGTTCCACATCCAGGGATTTTCGGCTGTAGCGGCCGTTTTCATAGGTGGTTTCAACGATCTCCCGGAGAGAGAACTCTTCAAGCTGCATGTTCAGCTGTGCGTTGGCGCTGGTTCTAATGCCCTGCACAACTCTCCGGACCTGACTGATGTTCCACACCAGGCTGCCGAGCATTTCGTTGCTGCGGCCGATAAATTCGTTGAATTGACTCTTTGTCAGATTCTGATTCTGGAATTCCCGGTCCAGACTGATGATTCCGTCCCGTAGAGAGGAAACCGCCAGATTGATATTGCCGATGGGTGTCTGAATTTCATGGGCAAAGCCTGCCAGCTGTTCCCCCATGGATGCTAGACGCTCTTGGGCAATATTTTCCTCAATGAGACGGCTCAGGCTTTCTGTGGTGAATCTCTGCAGGCCATAGAAGGTGCGGTACAGTTCTCCAATTTCATCCTGCCGGTAATACAGCTGGATGCGGGGCACCCTGTGACGGTGATCTTCCCGCACTTTCCGCATTTCACGGCTCAGCACTTGAAGGGGAGTGTTGATATAGCGGACGATAAAGATCGAGAAGATGATGGAAAAGAAAATCGCCATTCCGTTAATGGAGAGCACCGTGAACCATGTGAGACCGATTTCCGCATACACCTCCGTCTCCGTGGCGATCACCCCCAGAACCCATGAATTTTGCAGCCGGGAGTACCCGATAAGATGATTTTGTCCATCTGCCTCAAATTCCAGAAATTGCTCATTCTGCGGTTGCTGGGGGCTGAAAATCGTATTCCGTAATCTCCTCCATGATTCTTCACTCAATCTACCCGGCGCAAATCTCGATTCGGGATAGATGCTGATATTATCGGTCATGAGAAAGGCATGTCCGCTGGTGTGCAGCCGGTATTCCCGAATTTCATCCAAGATGTCGGCCGCAGCGATATCTATTCCCACTACACCGATAGGGTCTTCATTGCTGTTGGACTCAAATGTCCCGGGGTATACGGGAACGGTATAGGAAAACATATCGACCTGGATATCAATATCCCGGTACAGTTCGCTCCAATATGCTGTGCCGTCATTCAGGGGACGGTAATAATACTGCATCCCGGGGTCTGAGGGATCCATATGATCCGGATTTGGATACTCCGGCCCCCGCACCCATTGTCCCTCCTTCCGGTAATACCAAATTTGCCCCGGCGGATCCCCGAAGGCCGGTGCGGACATGAAATATACCCCGTGAATGCTGGAGTTGCTCCGTGCTGTGCTAAGAAGTGTGCGGGCGTGGGAGTTCCGGAAACTCTGCAGGTATGCTTCGGAATCGGCCTGGGCGGGGCTGAAGGAAGCGCCCACACTTCCGGCAAGAATTTCAGCGCCATCCTCCATGCTTTCCAGCAGAAGCATCATATCCATTCCGATATCTCGACTCAGACCCACCATGGTTTTTTCCATACTCTCCTTGAGAGAACGCTCCATTCTACCGGTGGAAACCATACTGCTGGCAAAGGATATGAGAAGGAGGGGGAATACGAGCATTAACAAAATATTTGACCCCAATGTTGTGACTTCAGTGCGTTCAGAGACCGGACGATTCCTTCTCATTGCTCCTCTCCGGGGGTACTTCCATATTGCCGAAGTTTCGGAAAGAGAGCCATAAGGACCAGCACCGCAATTCCCTTATCCACAATGTTTATCACCAGCCTGGTGAGAAACGCGGAGGAGAAGATGCTCTGTCCTGACTGTATGAGGGCATGTACGATGAAATCGAAGCGTTCCAGGGTGAAGCCGCCGAAAACAAACACCGCCACCACCGTGCCGGTAAGGGCATTCAGCAGGGCGAGGATCAAAATGAACAGGGTGACCCCGGAGACGGTTTTCAGTGCTTTATTTCTGACCATCACATGGGTGACCAGAGCGCTGACAATTTGCGCCGCCGCAAAAGGCCAGAGAATGCCGGGGAAGCCCTGGAGAAAATCCATAAACAGGTTTGTGGCGGTCCCGATTACCAGCCCCCAGCCCAGACCGAGGACTGCGGTGCCGAGAACGGTGAAAATGCTGTCCATAAAAATGGGCAGGCCGGCGAGTTGGGTGAGATAGTTCAGAAGAGCATTGAACAGGACTGAGAGTACCACGAAAACCGAGATCGAAAGCTTGCGGCGGGAAACACCCAGATAGTTCATATGTACAATTCTAATATATTTTACAGGTTTTGCCCACGTACCGACTCATCTCCCAAAAAAATCCCCAGCAGTTCGCCCATCTCTGAGGCGTCTATCCCCCAGGTCCGCCCCAGACTGTCGAAGAGGTAATCGGTCAATGCAAGGAGCGTTTCGAAGCTTCTGCCTCCAGCGGGGAAAAGCCGTGCTACCTCAGCCGGATAGCGGCCTCGGTTCACCACCAGCTCCCAATACTTCGCCGCCCGGGCAATCCGTTGCATATCATCCGATGAAATACTGGAAGAGGAACGAAGCGCATAGGGAGGATCCGGCGAGAAATCCAGTTCCCAGCCCTCAATATGCCGCCCGAGGGTGGTACCGGGAAGATATTTCAGAATCCCCAGCTGAAGTTCCGCGGAATTCCCTGCTCCCGGCTGAATGAGAATGTCCCAAAGGCGGTTGAAACCCGAACCGAAGCTCTCCATATCCTCCCCCGGCAGCCCTGCAATAAGATCGGCATGGATCACCGCATGGGTTTGGGTCACCAGGAAGTTAAGATTATCCACACTCCGTTCGTAGTCCTGACGGCGGTTTATCCTCGCGGCGGCCTCTCGGTTAAAGGTCTGAATTCCCACTTCCAGACGGAGCATCCCCGGAGGAAAACGGCGCAGCCGGTCCCTCAGCTCATCCGGCAGCCGGTCTGGGACCACCTCAAACTGGACGTAGGCGTCCTTCCGCCGCTCCCCGTTGAACAATTCCAGAAACAAATCCAAAACCGCCGACGCCCGGGAAATATCCAGGTTGAATGTCCGGTCAATAAACTTAAAAAAGCGTCCGCCGGCCTCCCAGTAGCGCCGGATTGCGGAAAATATTTCATCCAAAGGAATGTCGCGTACCGCCCCCTGAACACTGGAAAGACAAAACTCACAGCGAAAGGGGCATCCCCTGCTGGTTTCAATGTAAAGCCGGCGGTGAACAATATCGTGGGGGCTGAGTAAATGGTAGGGAAGCCGTATCTCCTCCAGCTGCCGGGGGCTCAACTGCTGAATCCGCCGGGTTTCGGGAATCAGCTCTTTTGCACGCCCTCTCAAGCTTGTTTGATCGGGCCTTCCAGCCTTATCAATTTCGGACAAAATCTTCCTGCACAGCTCGTGGAACAGAAGCTCCCCCTCACCCCTGAGCACAAGGTCGGCATGTTCAAACAGGGGGGGGGAGGCATAGCCCGGGCCGTCCCCGGCCAGATAGCTTGCCTCCGGACCGCCCATCACGATTACCGAATCCGGCATCAGCTTCCTGAGTTCGGCGGTAAGCTCCCGGGAATCCTGATGGTTCCACACCGCAACGGAAATGCCGATGATCGCCGGAGCATAGCTCACGATCTCCCGGATCATGGGTTCAAGGCCGCCCCGGCGGGTACCCTCCACAATATATGTGGAAGATTCCAGCTCGCCCATGTTCGCCAGAATGTATCTGAGACCGAAGTTGGGATGGCTGTACCCGGCATTCACGCTGGTAAGTACGATATTGGACATGGAACCTTCCTCCGGGAAGCGTTTTTCGTTATACTGCCGGGTAATGAGCAATGGTGAAGACAAAAAAGTAATTTATTCGATGCACAAGGTGAGCCGGCACCACGGAACCCGGCAGGTTATTAAAGATATCAGTCTATCATATTTTTACGGCGCCAAGATCGGAGTGATCGGTCTCAACGGATCGGGGAAGTCCACCCTTTTAAAGATCATGGCCGGGGTGGATACCGAGTACAACGGTGAAATTTCCATCAGCCCGGGCTTCACTGTGGGCTACCTGGAACAGGAACCTCAGCTGGAAGCTGGGAAAACCGTCAAGGAGATTGTGTCCGAAGGCGTTCAGGAAACTGTAGACCTTCTGGCCGAATATGACAAGATTAATGAATCCTTCGCCGATCCCGACGCGGACATGGAGAAGCTGCTGGAACGCCAAGGGGAGGTGCAGGAACGCCTAGATGAACTTGACGCCTGGAACCTGGACAGCCGGCTTGAACTGGCCATGGACGCTCTGCGCTGCCCGCCTCAGGATCAGACAGTTGACACCCTTTCTGGGGGAGAACGCCGGCGGGTGGCTCTCTGCCGTCTGCTGTTGAAGCAGCCCGACATTCTGCTCCTGGATGAGCCCACCAACCACCTGGATGCAGAATCCATCGCCTGGCTGGAGCGGCATCTGCAACAGTACCCGGGCACCATTATCGCGGTAACCCACGACAGGTACTTCCTGGACAACGTGGCGGGCTGGATTCTCGAGCTGGACCGTGGCGAGGGTATCCCCTGGAAGGGCAATTACTCAAGCTGGCTGGAACAGAAGCGTCAGCGGCTGGCCCAGGAAGAGAAAAGCGAAAGTCAGCGGCAAAAGACTCTTCAGCGGGAACTTGAGTGGATCAACATGACTCCCAAGGGACGGCATGCCAAGGCCAAGAGCAGGATCAGCAGCTATGAACAGCTTCTCAGTCAGGGAGGCCGGGAACAGCAGAAAGACATAAAGCTCTTTTTTCCTCCCGGTCCCAGACTGGGTGACATCGTAATCGAAGCCAAAAGCGTGAAAAAATCATATGGAGATAGGCTTCTCTACGACGATTTGAACTTTGAGCTTCCCCCCGGCGGGGTTATCGGGGTAATCGGACCCAACGGTGCGGGGAAAACTACCCTTTTCAGAATGATCACCGGGGACGAACAGCCCGACTCCGGAGATATCCGGGTGGGTGAAACGGTAAAAATGGGCTTCGTGGATCAGATGCGCAGCGAACTGGACGGAAGCAAGACCGTCTGGGAGCAGATCAGCGGAGGCAACGATATGCTCAAGCTGGGCGAACGGCAGATCAACAGCCGGGCGTACGTGAGCTGGTTCAATTTCAACGGCTCGGACCAGCAGAAGAAAATCGGCGATCTGTCCGGAGGTGAGAGAAACCGGGTGAACCTGGCCATGATGGTAAAAAGCGCCTCAAACCTGATCCTGCTGGATGAGCCCACCAACGATCTGGATGTGAACACCATGCGGGCGCTGGAAGAAGCACTGGATAGTTTCGCCGGTTCGGCGGTGGTGATCAGCCATGACCGCTGGTTCCTGGACAGGATCTGCACCCATATTCTCGCTTTCGAAGGGGAAAGCCAGGTGGTATGGTTCGACGGAAACTACAGCGAATATGAGGAAGACAAGCGGAAACGGCTGGGAGCCGAGGCCGACCGTCCCCACCGGATTGTGTACCGCAGTCTCACCCGGGACTGACCCGAAACTGACCGCCGGGTAAGCGACCGGAGCAGACGTTCAAACAAAAACGCCCCCTTCCTGCAGCGCCACCGGCGCCAGGACGGAGGGCGTTTTTTTATCCGCCGGGGAGTACAGGAGTATACACGGCAGCGCCGGGCGGATTGTTCCGGGGGCGCGTTTTGCTGAGGGGGCGCGTATCCCGGGGCATACTCATTCCCCACCCCCGGCTGTGGTCAGCTGCATGGGCGAATACTCGGGTACAGATATCAGGCACACCTGTTCTGCTTAATCCACAACGGTAAAATCGAAATCACAAATATCGTAGCCTTCGGCGATGGTTTTCGGCCGGTCC
The DNA here is from genome assembly GCF_059431795.1 of Salinispira sp. Lineage (NCBI taxonomy): Bacteria > Pseudomonadati > Spirochaetota > Spirochaetia > Spirochaetales > Spirochaetaceae > Salinispira > Salinispira sp. The sequence goes on along the minus strand of NZ_JBXWXS010000002.1, from coordinate 9,872 downwards.
ATGGAAATCATGGGCTGGCGCTCAGTAAAGTATGCGCCGTCGGCGGCACAGAAGGCGGTGGCCAGCTCGGGATGCCCCAGTTGCTGCACCAGCTCCACGAAGCGGCAGCGGGTTACAAGGTACCTCAGCCGGGGATAGCGCACCGTATCCAGCCGGTAGTCGGTGTTGGGGAAGCGGTCAACCAGTGAGATTACATCCTCCTCAAGCCGGCGTTCGCTCTTTTTGAAAAAATCCCGGCCCATTACCGGTATGCTGTCGCTGAGAAAGCGCATGGCGGAGACGTAGATAATCTCCCGACTGATCTCCAGGGCGCGGGCGGCGGGAAGCCGCTTGAGAAGTTCCCGGTACATGAGCACCGCATCGGATATAAGTCCCCTGGATTGGCGGTCTTTCCAGCCTTTCGGCGGGGGAACATTCTTCCACAGCCGTCCCAGAAATTTTCGCAGATACATTGAAGAGAGTACCGGCAGCCACAAAAGAACACCCTGCCCGCTCCGGCGCATCTGTTGGACCGCCGCAATCCTGATTCGGATCCATCGGGCTGCAGGTCCCAGACGTCTTCGGTCGCCGTGACGGTCCATATCAATAATTCCCATGAGCACGGAGAAGAATGCAATGGTGACTATTAAGGACGATGCCAGCGTCATTGCGTCCACCATCAGATCCCAGGGCCTGGCCACCGATGCCTGACGGATGCCGCCGAGAAGCAGCCGGAACTGAAACGCCGACCCGTACACAACCCCCTGGACCAGAACAGCCAGGGCGACCCTCTTAAAGCCCAGGAAAATCATTCCCATAAATGGTATGGCCACCGATAGTATCTGGTAGGTCTGCACAAGTCTGGGACGCTGAAAAATTCTTTTTGCCAGCACTGATCCGTCAAACATGCCGTAATTAATGCTTGCCAGCACCATTCCGGCAAAAAACAGAAGATTTACATACAGAAGGAAATTAATGTCCGGCCGTCGGAGAGCCTGATCGGGCCCGGATGGCAGCGACTGCCCCGGGGCTGCCGAATGATTCCGGACCCTTGCGAGAAGGCGGAAGAGAAAAAGACTGTTCAAATAGCTGAGCATCACGAACCAGCCCGAATCCAGCCAGGCCAGTTCAAAAAGAGCCAGAGCCCGCGCCCACCCCTCTCCCTGGAGTACACGGATACCCCGGTTAACCATGAAAAACTCCACCAGAGTATTTACCGCACCTACCGAGTGAAAGAGAACCAGGGCTCTCCAGCGCTTGGAGCGGATTAAAAGAACATGAAGCAGCACCATCACCACCAGAGTGGCAAAGAGGGCATCATAACTGATGAGGCGGTTCATTTCCATGCTCTGTATAGCCATAGACTGCATACGAATATCATATCATGAACTGCAAGAGACATACAGCATTCATCCGGAATCCCTCAGGCATTCGCAAGGCTGGGAGCACCCAGGGGCAAAGGGGCACGTCGAGGGTATCGGAGCACTCCGGGGACATCGGGGCACGTCGGGGCACCGGAGTGCCTCCCATGTAAGTATCCGGATGACAGTTTCAGGAACGCTTCTTGAACAAATCCCTCCGCAATCGCCTGGACATCTCGTATGCGCTGTTTCTTGCCAGACGGTCGAAGCCCTCGCTTAATTGTTCATCGCTGAGGGTATCTAACGTGCGGATTGTGATTGCCGTTGATATGACATCATTCAAGCCGAAGAAGGAGGGACTGGCGGCATAATCTTCGCTGATTCTCCGTCTCCACACCAGATTCCCGCTGGCAAAATGATGGATCCTGGCCTCCAGGGTGAGATGAAAGTATATTCCTCCGCCGGAGCTGTGGATTCCGTATTCTCTCACCTCCACTTCCAGCAGATATTCGCCTCTTGCTCCCTCCATCGCCTCCCTGGCTCCAAGGAGCGTCATGCTAGGGGGGACAAATTCATCCCGTAATGCCGCCTCAACCAGTCGGGAGTCCAGGGTTTCATACAGCCTCTGCTCATATTCGGCTTCCTTCAAACCGGTTACGATATTCGCCCCGATTTCCACCGCCTGCAGAATACCGTCATTGGAAGAACCTGGAATGCTGGTTCGGGAAAGATGTACTTCGGGTGCATGGGGAACGCTAACCCGTTGATTCATCTCCGCATCGGTAAAACTGAACTCGTCAAGATTATTCACCGTTACACAGGAGCTGAGCAGAAGAGCAGCGACAGTGAGCCCGCCTACTATTTTTTTCATAAGTGCCTCCAGAAACATGCCCTTCGGCCTCCCCAGGGGCATGGGAGGGCCGTGGCTTACCATATACAACACCTGCCCTCGCCCGGGGTGTTCCTGAATGCCACTGGTTTTTTGGGGCGGTCAAGTATGCCGGTCCGTGAACTGCTTAATCGATCATTTCACCCTGCCGTCCCACCAGCACTTCACCGGCCTCTTCAAGCTCCTTCAATACCTGAATAATCCGCATACGGGCCCCATCCACGTCCTGTACCCGCACCGCTCCAAGCCCGTCGGATGTTTCCTTGAGGGAAGTAAATTCCGCCTCCCCCATCACATTCCTGAGATGAGCGGCCAACTCTTCGGGTATGCGCTTCACCGCCAGGGCGAGATCCCCGGGGTCTGCCTGGGAAAGAAGTTTTCCCAACGCAGCGGGATCAAGTATTACCAGATCTTCAAACACAAACATTCGCCGTTTAATTTCCTCCGCCAGATCTGGATCACTGCTCTCAAGGTCGGTTATCAGCTCCATTTCAACCGTTCGGGGGGAGTAATTGAGAATTTCCACCGTTTTCTCAATACCGTTGCAGTTCATGTCCACAGGATTCCGGTAATCCTCCAGCTTACTCCCGATATAGCCGTTTAGGGCTGCATGGAAAAAATCAGGCTGGGATCGGCAGGTGCTCAGCCTGCGCACAATCTGTTCCCTCAAACCCGGTTCGCAGCGGGCCAGATAATCCGCGCCAAGGGCATGCCCCAGATGCATGAGCAGGGCGGCTTGAATGCTCTCCCGCTCCAAGCTCATTAGCTGATGAAGAAAGGCTCCCTTATTCACCGTAAGCGTCTGGATTATCCCCCGGGATTCTTCAAAATAATCCTCCCGGTCCATCATGGATCCATTCTGCAGGCCCCGGCTGGATTGAACCCAGTGTTTCATAGCCGCCCTGTCGCCGGGTTTTTGCAGGGAGGTATCCTCATTTTCACCGCTTTGTTTTCCACTTCCCCGGACAACGCCAGCTTCAGTCATTTCCTGAAGCTGAGGAATACGGTGTTCCAAGCCTTCCCGGATTTCCCGTCGTATCATGGCCAGAAGTTGTCGGTCCTGTTCACTACCGGCGTCGTCTGGGAAGACCGGAGCAATTTCAAGCCGCTCCCCGAGCAGCGAGGCTACAGAGCAGATTTCCACATCCCGCCCATTGGCCTGGATGCGGCATTGCTCCTTCGCTTCAATTGGAATTTCAAGGCTGTCGCCGGGTTTCAGCCGTTCCAGTTCACTCAGGGTGACAGGCTCCAGAAGCAGCTCCACCCCCGCCTGCACGGGGAGGCGGCTTATCCGGTCTCGCCCCAGACTGCTGCCCCCGGGCCGTATCCGGGTATACCAGTAGCTGAAGCTCAGCTGTTCCAGTCTGGGTTCCAGAGTGATATACGGATAGACACAGCGAATTTTCCAATTGCCAAGAGAGGTACTGATTTCCAATTCCGCATACACCACCATTTCATTGGGAGGAATAATCCGGGCAAACTGGGCGTCAGTTTCCATCTCTTCAAGACGGATATGATTCTCATCAAAAAACCACCAGGCAGAACCCAGATCCACGGCCAGGGAATCGTAGAGAGGTGAAAGAATGTGAGACTCCAGTTCCGTAAGGGAACGGCCGTTCTCAGCGGTATCGGGGCGTTCCATACCGTCGTTTTCAGATTTTGGATATGCCGCCCCGGCAAAACTCTCGAGAAGCACATTGTTACCCTGCGGATCACATTGAAGCAGGAAGGTTCCGGAAGATTCATGAAAGCGGTACACGGCGAAAAGGGAGAGGGGATTAACCAGGTCCATGAATTCCTGAAAATTCACCTGATCCACCAGGGATACAGATATTTCCGGTTTTACTTCCAGAATAGAATTCAGCCGATCGGTGATCTTCCGGGAAAGAGTTTCATGTACCAGAGAAATGGTACGAATCTGGAACACGCTGAATTTGTCCGGCCGTTTAAAATCATAGGGCTTGATCCTCAGCGCTTCCCCCGCCGCCCCCTTGTGGCCCAATATCTTATCAGGATCATAATAATCGGGGTATTCCGGCATAGCTGCCTCCTTCGTCACTGATCTTGGTAATTCGAAGACCGAAGTTTTCATCGATAATCACAACTTCGCCCTCTGCGACCTTTTCACCTGCGGCATACAACTCCACAGGTTCTCCGGCAATGGAGGTTAATTCCACAATAGATCCTTCCCCCATCCGGTGCAGATCCTCAATTCTGATTCTGTTTTCTCCCAGCACCACGGTGACCGGAACAGTCACATCCTTCACTCCGTCCAGTTTCATATTCACTCCTCTTTCATCCGCCGTATAACAAAGCGCATTCCATGCTCATCGGCTTCCACTTCACCCACGGCTATCACGCTGTCGTTCAGCATCAGCCGACATTCCCGGGAATCCCATTTCAACTCTCTGTTTCCCGGTCCGGGAAACAGATGCTCCAGCTCTCCCGCCCGTGCGGTAAACTCGGCAATACGGATCCGGGGCTGCAGTCGTATGTTGGATACGGGAGACCTTCCCTGCTTTTTTTCTGTTTTTCCCATTCTGCCTCCTTCAATACTTACTCTTCTATTGTGTCCCGACAGGAGGCAGAAGGCTTACACGATTTTGAATTCCATGGATTGGAGAGTGCCGACGGGTTGGAAAGTGACGCAGTGTTTTGAACGCTTGATTCGCGGACATCCACGTTGTGGAATAATGTGTCAGCTGGACCGCCGGAATTCTCCGGGAGTCTGCCCCATGACTTTTTTAAAATATCGATTGAAAAAGGAAATATTGTTGTATCCCAGGGAGATGCTGATTTCCAGGATACTTGATTCCCCTTGTTTGAGCATTTTGCATGCCTTTTTTACCCGTACCAGGTTAATATACTCAAAGAGCGAATACCCGCTGCGGGCTTTGAATTCCCTGCTGAAACTGCTGGTATTCATGGCACACCTGCGGCAGAAAAACTCAAGAGTGAATTGACTGTCATATTTCAATTGAATGAAATTCATGGCATCTTCCATGCTCCAGGGCGATTTATCTTCCAAGCGGACATACAATCTGGAGTGAAAGAGACAGATCAGGTGAACGGCAATGCTGCGAAGCAAATGTTCGCCGGAAGCTGATTCCGCCCATACCTCTCCGGCACTGTGTTCTATGCACCGGGAGACATAATCACAGTCTCCAGATCCGGTTTCCACCTGCTGGGTTCCCCTGGTATAATATATTCCCGCCTCCGCCAGTTCATCCATGGTTTCCCGCCATATCGGTCCTGGTAGGGAAAGAAAGCGGTTTTCACCCATTAGTTCAATTTTTTCTTTTCTGGACGGCGGGATAAGCAGCAGGCATGGAGCATGAGATACCCTGCTGCTCTCATTGTGCAAAAGGGTTGCTGCGCCTGTGCGCAGTACACCCAGATGACCTTGCAGATACGGGAGAAATTGAACATGTTCCCTGCACTGAATTAATCTCACTTCATACAGTATATCCGCATGGGAGGTAATGGGCTGACACTATTTTCCAAAGATGAAGAATCTTCTCCCCGATATGGCAATCCAGGGACCTGTTTGAGTCTCTACGGCTGGAAAATCATGGGATGGCAGCGGAGAGATCCCTCTCCGCCTTCCTGAGAGCCCGGGAACTTTTGCGGATCAGTATCAACCCGATAAAAAAGCTGAAGAGAAAACCCGCAGGCTGAGCCAAAAACACTCCATGGATTCCCAACAGCTTCGGCAGAAGGATCACCAGGGGAATCAGAAAGCCGCCCTGCTGACCGGCCGCCAGGATCATCGCCGACCTGCCGTCACCCAGAGCCTGGAATATCCCCCCGAACATGAGAAGCAGCCCGGTAGGAACCATCACCACCGCCATATAGCGCATAGCCATACTTCCCATTCTGATTACATCCGGGTCCTGGGGCGCAAAGAAGCGCATGATCCCAGGAGCAAAAATCATGGCGATGATTCCCGCTACCAAGCCCACCAGCGCAGCGGTAATGTACACCACACGGATTCCTTCCCTCACCCTGGGAATATTTCCCGAACCGTAGTTATACCCCACAAGGGGCTGAAGCCCCTGGGCCAGTCCGATGAGGGCCATAAGCAGCAGCATGAAAATCCGCATGGTTACACTGATGGCCGCGATTGCAGCATCTCCGAACGCCGACGCAGCATTATTCAGAATTCCAAAGGAGATACTGCCCAAAAGCTGCCGTACCAGGGTTGGAGCGCCCAAAGCCATAATCGCCCGGTAGGTGGGTAAATTGATTCGCACACTTCCGGGACGGAGGGGATTCATCGCTCCCCTGCCCCGCAAATAGAAACTGAGAAGAAAAACCGTGGAGACAGACTGGGCGATAATGGTGGCCACTGCGGCTCCCGTAATACCCATGTCCAGAACAAAAATGAAGATAGGATCCAGAATGATATTCAGAACTGCGCCGAGGATCTGTCCCATGCTGCTGTACAGGGAGGCTCCCTCGGAGCGCAAAAGATTGTTCAGAGTCATATTCAGAATTTGAAACACCGAACCGCCCAGTATGATCCGCCCGTAGAGGCTACCCTGGGCAATAATGGAATCGGTTGCTCCGAAGGCCCGGAGGATGGGTTCAATAAAGATCGCCCCGGTAATGGAAAGGAGCAGCCCCACTCCAAGGGATGAGTAAAAAGCGGTTGCTCCGGACTGCTCGGCTTCATCATATTTATTTTCACCCATTCGCCGACTGATTACGCTGGCGGCACCCATGCCGAAGGTGAGCCCCACCGCGCCGATAAGCTGGAACAGGGGAAAAACCACTCCGGTGGCGGCAATTGCCGTGGTATCTCTGAGAAAACTGACAAAAATGGTATCCACCACATTGTACACCGCCAAAACCAGCATTCCGGCAATTGCGGGGGCCGCGAGACTGAACAGGGTTTTGGGCACCGGGCCGTTGGCCAGTAGGTCGATACGTTTTGCAGCGGCTGCACTTTGTCCGTTGGGTCGCTTATCACTCATTCGGGTTCCTTTTCTACTTGGCCGGCGATCATCGTTCGGGTTTACACGGATGCCCGGCTATATTTTTACATCTCTGTATAATATGAAGCAATTCCTTCTTTGAGGCAATTTCAAAAGCACAGAATTTATATTTCCCGGATACTTACCTTGACTATCAAAGTATTCATTGATATTACTTTGAGTATCAAACCATTTTTCGGAGGCTGCTGTGGATCAACTGCAGGATTATTCCCGGATTCTCACTGAATTTTTTGAACGCATGAGCTCCTGGGAGCAGGGGCTGGTTGAGGGAAGCGGAATTTCCCTGGCCCAGATGCATACCCTTGAGGTGCTGGGCAACCACAGGCAGCTGCGTATGAAGGAACTGGCGGAGAAGCTTGGAGTCACCACCGGGACCCTCACGGTGATGGTGCAGCGTCTCCTGCACAAGGATCTGATCCGGCGCATCCAGGATGAACAGGACAGGAGATCCAGCTTTATTACACTGAGTCCCCTGGGAGAGGAACTGTATCAACGGCATCACAGCCTCCATGACGATCTTATCGGCGAACTGATGAACCGTCTGGGTGAACAGGAGAGCGAACGGTTCTTCCGGACCATGGAAGCGGTCATGGATGTACTGTAAAGCGGACCGGGTCGGAGCGGGTCCGAGTGGGTCCGAGCGAGGCGCAGCCCGTACCGGGACCACAGAAATATTTAAGGAGAACAGATGAATCGGCGGCTTTGTTATCAGGAGCATCGGCAGGCATCAAGAGCATCGAACATGAGGCGTACGGCAATAGTGGTGGGAATAACCCTCACAGCAATGTTCGGCGAGATAATCTTCGGATTGCTCACCGGTTCGATGTCTCTACTGGTGGACGGAATTCACATGGGAACCCACGGACTCGCTCTCGGGGTGACCCTTATTGCATATTACATCAGCGGGAAACACAGTAGAAATAGAAAATTCACATTCAGCTCAGGCAAGGTGGAAGTTCTCGGGGGCTTCAGCAATGCGGCGTTTTTGGCTATCACCGCCATCATCATGACCGTTGAATCGGTGGAGCGGCTCATCTCGCCGGAAGAGGTGGATTTTACCCTGGCCCTGGGGGTTGCACTCATTGGTCTGCTCATCAACATTGCCAGTGCGCTCATTCTCTCTCCTCCATGGAAAGGGGATTCCCATGGGGAAAAGGATCAAAATCTCAGAGCTGCGTATCTTCATGTGATCACCGACGCCCTCACCTCGGTGTTGGCCATCCTGGCACTGCTCAGCGGGAGAATCTTTTCGGTGACCTGGCCGGATGCGGCGGTGGCAATTCTTGCGGCCATGGTGATTCTCAAATGGGCGTACGACCTGCTTATCTCAAGCGGCAAAATCCTGGTTGACTTTTATGACGGAGAACAGGAACTGAATGAAGTGCGGACCATCCTGAAATCCAAAAACCGGAAGCTGCAGGATTTCCACATCTGGAAAACATCCCCAGCGGGACGGGCCATGGTTCTCAGCGTAATACCCTCCCCCCAGGAGCAGAAAAATTCCAGCCCCCAGCTTACAGCACAGATTCGGGGTGATATTATGAAAGAGTTCGACCTGCAGCATCTTACCGTGGAGATTGCAGGGGACTGAGGAAGAAAGCCTGGGAGGGAGAATCTCGGAGAAAGAGATAGAGGGGAATGAAACAGAGGGGAAAGAGACAGAGGGCAGGCTGGAGCCGGCGGTCATCCGGTCAGAACAAGCCGCCGGTTTTCTACTCAAACGGAGCCAGCGCTCAGAAGAAGCCGGGGGTCTTCCGGCTAGGATGCGCCGTTGGTTTCCCGGTACTCCCGGGGGCTGATCCCTTCGAATCGTTTAAACACCGTTCCGAAGTAACTGTCGCTTTCAAACCCCAGGCCGGCGGCAATGTCATGAATTCGGCTGTGGGGCTCTTTAAGAAGACGTTCCTTTGCTTTGTCGATCCTGCGCTGATTAATGTATTCCACCGGGCGCTGGGTGGTCACCGATTTGAAGAGTTCGCAAAAGTACTGGGGGGTCACATCGATACTCTTGGCCATGTCTTCCAGCCCCAGCGGGCGGTGAAGTTCCTGCTCTATGAGATCCAGGGCCGGCTGGAGGCGGTGTATGCTTCCGATATGGGAATCTTCCCCGTCCCGTTCAAGATATTTCAAAAAATCAAGAAGTAGGCCGTACACAATGGCCGATCCGTCAATGCCCCGCATAAGGGCATTGCTTCCAAGGGTCTGCAGGGCCCGGCGAATAAGGGTCTCCACCGCATTGGGGTGACTAAGCTGGTACACACCGGTTTCGGTCATTCCCAGATAGTGGAGCATGCTTTCCACACTGTTTCCGCTGAAGGTGATCCAGTGCACATACCAGGAATCTTCAACTCCATAATAGCTGTGGGGTTTTCCGGGATACAGCAGCATGCCCTGACCGGGATCGACTGGATAGGTTGTTCCCCGTGATACCAGTGCTCCCCTTCCCCGGATAGTCTGAATCCATTGAAACACCGGAAAGCCGAAGGGGCGCTCAATGGGGTATTGGTAAAAATCACAACCGGCACCGATTAATTGAAACGGAAGTTCATTTTCAATTTCTGTAGGTTTGGACAGAATGAAGTCTCCATCCCTTCGGCCCAGATCATGCTGATTTTTCACTGGTCACTCCTGGAGCCTAAAATTGTA
>NZ_JBXWXS010000001.1:0-103862 GCF_059431795.1 Salinispira sp. | reverse complement strand
AGCAGATGAGCACTGAATGCATGGGCAAATTCATGCACCGTCAAGCCGATAATAAATCCTGGGAGGACCACCCAGCTTTGGGACAGATTAAATATCAAATGTGTTCTCCTGCCTATCTCCAGCATTTGCCCGTGCAAGATTGAGCACAGCTTTCCGCTGATTTTCATCTCCAGGCTCAATCTTTGAAAGTAAGTCATCCACCTGAGAATTGCCCCGGGCTAAACGGAGGCTTATAGCCAGGCCTATGGAAGTGTTGTCCTGCTTTATTGATAACATCCGCGTTAACAATCTTTCAGCTTCATCAATGCGATTCAGATGAAGCATGGCAATTATACGATTATACATTGCGGTATAGGTGATGGTGGGAGGGAAATCTCCCCGTTCAAGAATATTCCCGCTTAATTCAATGGCTGCAGAAGGATTTTGACGGGTATTACAAAGAATGAGTTCCAGATACATCAACATAGGCTGATTGGCATATTGATTATTTCTGGCCGTATCAATCCAGTGCCGAACCCAGCCTTCATCCTTTTGATGATAATAGTCGTGGGCGGCAAGCATTGCTACATGACCGCAATCCCTGCTACGAGTTGCGAGATCTTCAATGCTCTCCCTGGCGTCTGGTGGAGAAGAAGAATACCATGGAGATATTAGTCGAAGGGCATCATCTATATCCCTGGTCACATTCCAAACCAGCCTTCGAACCTTTCGCGTTCTATCGATACCCAAGGCTTGTGGAAAGAGCAGCAGCCCCCTCAAAGGCAGGACCAGCATGTCTGAGAAAAAACGGAGATTGATCATCCATGGAAGTATACTATTGGGGCTATCGCTTGCACAATTGCTACAATCTATTCACTTATTGATTATTTGCTATGACAGACGGAAATTGCCATTCAGCATCAACTGGCGGCCTCTCTCAAGACCGCCTGCTCCGCGGACATCACCGCCAGATACATCGTGGGAGTTTCAGCATCATCGGGCGGCTTCTCTCCAGACCGCCTGCGCCACCTAATTGGAAGTACTGCTGATCAGTTTTATTGAGCCATCGGTATGCTCCAAATATCTCCCACAGTCAATACGTCTGGTTTAAGGCTCATGCAGCCCTGGAGGGTTTCCCTCCTTTATATGTACTCGATGTGTGTACAGCGCAGCGTAAGCTATCGAACCGGTAAACTGCCGATTTATACATCAGCATAGCGAACATTCATCCTAGGGGCTACAATAGGGGCTATGGCTTTACGCGTACTGTACCTAACGACCCTGGTTAGCAGCCTGGCGGCTCTCCCGATCAGCAAACCGATGATGATCGCCCATGTTTTGTGGACCGGAGTATTTGTTCTGGGAGGAATTCTGTTCTTCCTCGCCCCGAATTTACTCTTCATCCAATCGCTTTTTTTGATTATGCAGCTTTCCTCCATTGCACTGGCAATAACCGTGATAATTTGGAGAATACCCAAAATAAAAAACAGCTGGTGGTATGAGGGCTTGCGGGTGTTTACCGCACTCTCGATGATTTTCCTGGTTCTCCTCGGCCTCGATATGTCCATTTCACTGATTCCCATCCCGGCTCTGGACCCTGTGGACAACTTCAGCCTACCGCTGTATCTCATTAGCTTGAGTGTATGATCATTTCTATTTGCCAATAAATACCTGTCCAGGGGCGCCTTGGTCAGCGGCGGTTCTCTCACCCAGGAATGCATTTCTTTTTATCAACTTACACCCCGGGAAGCGGAACTTGTTGAACAAGTCATCACCGGCTCAAGCAATAAGGAAATCGGCCAAAAACTGTTCATATCAACAAAGACCGTTGAGAACCACTTATACAAGGTTTATCAGAAATTCGACTTGAGCAGCCGGACTCAATTGTTGCATGTTCTCCAGACCTGGAAACAGGACTAGATCTGAATGGGTAAATACTCCCAAAGCTTATCTTTAGGGGGAATTCCTCATGGATTTGGATGTCGAAACGGGTAAGAATGCGAACATGGAGGTTCAACCATGGCAAAAATAGCATTAACGGCCCGCAACACCCACTTTCAGAAAATCCGGCTGGCTTTTCTCACAATATCCACCATGTTAAAAGCTGTAGTACCGCTATTAATTGAAAAATATGAACCGCTCATGAACCTTGAAGTAGCTGAATTCGGCAAAAAAAGATGAGAACCCGCTGGGGAACCTGCAGTTATCAGGCGAAGCGGATCCGGATTAATCTGGAACTTGCCAGGAGACCCCACCGGCAGTATTATCCTTTGATTGCGGGCTAAACTGTTGAAGCAACAATTATGGCTGGCCTAAACATCGATGAGGTATGTGCGCACTGATCCGGTGAATCGAATTCCGGATTGAGTTCATCTTCCGTTGAAAGCGTTTTGCATGTTAATCTGAGTATGCCTATGACATATTCAGATTTGCGGTTTTTCCATAAACACAATGCGGCCTGGAAACTGCTCTCGGCCAACAATGCCCCCCTCATTTTGGGGTTTTTTCAACAATTGCTTGATAAATTCTCCCGAAACCCGGTATCCAGGTCGGATTTCCTCTATGAATTGGAGGCGTATCTCAAGCTTCTGGAACGGGATTATCCTGATGAGAGCTTTCAGAGCGCAGACAAGTACCTTGCAACATGGAGCAGCGGCGAACGGGGCTGGCTCGACGGGTTTTATCCCCGGGGGAAGGATGAACCCCATTACCGTATGACCGCAGGGATAGATGCAGCACTGCAATTCCTCAGCGCCCAGCTGAATCCGAGCTACACCGCCACCGACACCAAACTCGCCACATTGTTGAGAGAGCTTGAGAACCTGGTGACCCAGAGTGAAGAGGATCCCGAGCTTCGACGAGAAGCATTGCACAGCCAGATAGAGGCCCTTCAGAAGCAATTGGAGGATATCGGTGAAGACCGGATGAAAACCATGGACGACCGTACCGTGCAGGACACCTACCGTCATATTTCCACCATCGCCAATTCTCTGGTGACCGATATACGCAGTGTAACCCGGGAGTTTGAAGAACTTAATAAGTCCATCCGGGAACAGGTGGCTCAAGCCGGCGAAAACCGGGCAGAAATTATCCGCGATATCCTGGAATTCCGGGGCAGCATAGACAGTTCTCCCCAGGGTCAGTCATTCCTGTCATTTGGACGCCTGCTTATGAACGCCAATCAAAATGCGACTCTGCAGAATAATATCCATACAATTCATGAACTTGCCGCTGTCCGCGAACTTGATACTTCGGTTCTGGATAACTTTTACTTTGAACTTCTTGAGGCAAATGAGACAGCTCAGAAAACCTTATCCTATGTAGCCCAATCTCTCAGGCGCTTCCTGGAGGAACAATCCAGCCTGGAATCCAGACGGATGCATCAGCTGCTGAATGATATTGAACGGATGGCGATTTATCTTGCCGAGGATCCTCCGAAGGACTTCTCATTGGAGCTCGAACAGCGAAAACTTGATATTTCAATTCCGTTTGACCGACCGCTCTTTTCCCCTGCTGCGGATTTAAAGATAGAAGGAGTGCAGGATACGGCTGTAACACTGCCGGACCTGGCGGATATTATTCCCCAATCTCAAATGAATCTGGAAACCATTAAGGGGCATATAACTGCTCAATTGAATCGGCACAGCCAGGCGAGTCTGGCCCGGCTTGTGGAAGAGCACCCGGTGGAAAGTCTTGAAGAAATTGTCGGGTATTTTGCTCTTGTGGATTCTACGTTTCATGGGATGATTCTCCGGGAGGATGGTGTGGATATCTGTTGGAAGGATGCTTCGGGACTGCAGCGTGTGGCACGGTCAGTTCCGAATATTATTTTTTACCAGTCCCGGGAAGAGGAAAAAACAGTATGAGCATACTCGATGAAGCAAATAGCGAACTGGCGGATGTTTTGATTACTCTTTTAAAGGGTACCTGGATTATTCGTCATGGTGACCAGAAACATCAGCGCCTGTGGGCGATTCTCAAAAAGCGCCTGAAAGCATTGAGTAACCACCTGGAATTGCTTCGCCTCAAGCTGATTGTTGATGATGTTGAAGGCTTCGCCCATTTGAGGGGTATGGACGTGGATGAAGGGGGCGAAGGTCCCCGGCTTGCCATCCGGACTCAGCTGCCGTATCGGGTCAGTTACCTGCTGGTTATGCTCCGGAAGATGCTGGATGAGTACGACGCCGCCGACGGGTCCCATCGTTGCGTGGTAAGCAGTGAAGTGGTATTTGACCGTATTCGCCTTGCGCAGAAGGACGGAACTAATAAGGCCCGCCTGGAAGATGAGCTTCGGGCGGATCTGAGAAAGGTTAAGGACCTGGGGTTTATTAGTGAATTGGCGGGAGATACAGACAAGATTGAAATCAGCCGGGTTATTAAAGCCTATGTGGATGCGGCCTTGGTCGGGTCCATGGCGGAGCAGCTGGAGATATACGCTGAGCATGCCAGAAAACGCTACGCCGATGGAGAAAATCAGGAATGAGCGATAGTTTTGAGTTCTACGGTGATGACAGCAGCGCAGGTTTTCGTCTCGACTATATGCAGATGTATAACTGGGGTACCTTTCACAATCACGTGGTAACTCTGCTGTTAAGGGGGAGGAATGCTCTCATAACCGGACCGAACGGATCGGGCAAGTCGACCTTTATAGACGGCATTACAACCCTTTTATATCCCGCTCACCGGGTTCGTTACAACCAGGCGTCCGGAGGGACGAAGGTGGAACGGAAAATTCGGGATTACTTTTACGGAACCTATAATACTGTCTTTTCCGAAGACGAAACATCGGTGAGGGATGTTTCCCTCCGCCCCGGGGGGAAACACATAAGCATACTTCTCGCCAGATTTTATAATCGGGGGACAGAGCAGACAGTTACCCTGTGCCAGGTCATGTATGCCAGGGACAAAAGTTCACAGATTGAGCGACTCTATATTTTATCCCGCCACCCCCTTCGGATAGAGGAACATTTTTCCGATATACCCGATAAAATCACCGATCTGCGTAAATTTATTCAGAATATACCCGGTACGGAACTTCATCCGTCCTTCACCACCTATGCTCAGGCTTTTCAGCGTCTCTTTTCCATGAAAAGCAGCCAGCCTCTGGAGCTTTTTCACAAAACCATCAGTATGAAGCAGGTGGACAATTATACTGAGTTTATCAGGCAACTGATGCTGGAACCGAATGACCCCACCGAACAGCTGGAAACTCTTATTTCTCATTTTGATAATCTCTCGAATGTGCATGATCGTCTGGTTGAGCTGGAGAAACAGCGAAGGTATCTGGACGCCCTTTTTATTGATGTTGAAATATGGGAGAAGCACAGCGAAGATCTTGAGCGCTACAAGCAAAACGAGGAAATTATTCCGTTATTCGGGAAGTTTCTGCGCCTGGATTTTGCCTCAGCTGAACAACAACGGCTGAGTATAGAGCTTGCTTCCCGGGAACAGCTTCTTTCCGGCCTTCAAAGCGAACAGCGGGAGTTACAAACCCGTCTTGACCGCATTACTACTGCAATCTCTGAGAACGGAGGTCAGCGTCTAAATGAATTGAAGACCGAACTTGCTGATATAGCAGATAGACTGGAGGGCGTCAAAAGAGACGCAGATACCTACCGAAAGCTGGTCCGTCAGCTGGCGCTTCCTTTCCCCGATAATGAGGAGGATTTTGAGGTAAACCGCAGGGAGATATCCCAAAAAAGTGAATCCTCGGAGTCCAGAAGGGACGGGGTACTTAACCAGATTGCTGAGGCACACTCAGATGTAAAAAGAATCCGGGATGAGCGGCATGAATATGAACAGGAGGTTGAGAGTCTTAAGACCCGAGAGAATAATATGGACATTAAGACTCTGGGAATTCGCCGAAGACTCGGTGAAGAGCTTGATATCTCCGTAGAACAGCTGCCATTCGTGGCAGAATTGCTAGCTGTTCGAAACGATGAGCAGCTGTGGGAGGGGGCAATAGAACGACATCTGAACTCGTTTGCCAAGACCCTTCTGTTCCCTGCGGATCGAAAAGATGAAATTGAGCAATGGATTAATGCAAATCATCTGCGCAGCCTGTTGGTGGCCGAACCGGTGGATCTGGATGTTACACCGGAGATTAATGTCCGGGGAATTGCCAGACAATCAGTCTACAACAAGCTCGATTTTCACACCGGTAACCCATATACCCCCTGGATTCAGAAGGAAATTCTCAAACGGTTTAACTATACAACCTGTGCCGATATTCAGAAATTTCATTATGAAGAGTATGCCATCACACCCCAGGGACTGATTAAGCGGGGCGGCCGCCAGCTGCGAAAGGACGATCGAAGCCGTATTGATGACAGGAGCCGATATATCCTTGGCTGGGATACGAGTGCGAAAATTCGTACCCTGGAGTCTTTGATGGAAGAGCTCAGCGCCAGAATTGATGAACATACCGAACATCTGGAGCGCTTCAAAACCGATGACCGGAATCTGAAAGATATAGTGAACGTATGTCAGAACCTGCTGTTTCTGGACAAATATGAGCGGATCAACATAAAACCCCTGAGTCTGCTTTATCAGAATAGAATAGATGAACAGTATGCACTTGAGAATTCGTCTGATATTCTTAAGGACCTTGAAGAGAACAGAGCGAGTATTGGGCAGGAACTTCAGTCTTGCAGCACAAATATTACCGATGCGAACCGCAGCATTGGCGGCTTGACAGACCGGCTGAATGAAATCAATGGGCTGCTTGAAGATTTGGCCTCCGAACTGGCAGAGCTTCAGTCCCATCGGGACGAGGTGATCTCTGCGGGAAAGACGCTGCAGCGTGAGGCGAAGGAAGTCCCCGCCGGGGTAAATGAAAATGAAATTATAAAGCACATAGATAAGCTTTTTGCATGGAACAGGAGTCAGAAGCAGAAGGCTGAGGCGAAGGTTCGGGAGATTGAACAGAAGTTGGTTGGAGCTATGAGCAACCTGGGAGGTAATCTGTATCCTGCGGATATGAGGGACTTTGGGAATACCATGGACAGTCTGGAGGAATACCGTCGATACCATGAGCATCTCATTCATGATGACCTGCCTCAGTTCAAGTCCCGTTTCAAACGGATGCTGAATCAGGAGACGGTTCAGGGCATTGTTCAGTTCCGTCAGCATCTGGAATTTGTCCGGGAACGGATGGAGAGGGGGATTCGGGAAGTTAACCGAAGTATGAAGGAAATAAATTTTTCTGAAGGCCGGTATCTGGAATTGATTGCACGGAGTAATCCCGATATCACCATCAGAGAATTTAAATCTGAACTTCGCTCCTGTACCGAGGACAGTGCCGGATCAGGGAAAGATGACGTATTTTCCGAGGACCGCTTTCTTCAGGTGAAAAAGCTTATCGAGAGGTTCAGAACTGAAATTCGCTGGACGAAAAAAGTTTGTGATGTACGCAACTGGCTGGTCTTCCAGATTTCTGAAAAGCGTAGGAAGGACGATCAGGAAGTTGCCCGCTATTCAGACAGTAACCGTAAATCAGGAGGTGAAAAGGAAAAGCTGGCTTATACCATTCTGGCCGCATCGCTGGCATATCAGTTCGGCTTAAAGCTGGGAGAAACCCGCAGCGACAGCTTCCGTTTTGTCATGATCGATGAAGCCTTTCATAAAGCCAGCTCCGATTCCACCCGCTACGGCATGGAACTGTTCAAGCTATTCAACCTTCAGCTGCTTCTCGTAACCCCAAACAAGGATATTCCGATTATCGAGCAGTATGTGTCCACAGTTGGGCTGACGCATAAAAATGAAGCCAGTCACTCCATGCTATACACCACCGATATAGAAACCTTCATGGAGAAGCGGGCTCAAGTTGCAGACCAGGTTTCAGGCCAGGATGCAGCCCAGGTTGCAGATCAGGATACGTCATGAATCCAGATGAATGGCTGAAACATGAGGATTCGACAAACAGAGAGATACTCACCTCCATTATGCAAAGCTACGAAAGCGGTATGCCCTTTCGGGATATATCAGATAGTTCTCCATATCCGCTGAGAGTAGCACTCAAGCGGCCGTTTAGTCTTTCAAGCATTCCACGGCACATGGACCGCGTCCTCACATGGCAGCGGCAAATAGAAGCTTTTGCTCAGCGCAATGGTTTAGAAATAGAATACCGGGACCACAGCAGTCGGGCCTTCGGCAGGCAGCGGATTCCTGAGGCTCTCATAATTCCCGACGGACCTACCCATGCTGAGGTTCTCAGGGTGGGGAAACAGTACCGTAAAATCCGTGAGTCTCTTACCCTCATACATGAACAGGCTCACGAACTGTTTTCCTGGAGCGCAGCAAATCAGGGAACAATAGCAGAGGCGGAATCATCCATCCCGGCTCTCCTGCGGGTGTACATATGGAGAAAGACACATCCCGAACTGACCCCCTTTATCCGGGAGCTGAACCTGGAGGGGGTGCACACCAAACTGGTGGAAAGGCATCAAAAACTATTGGCAGCCTGGTTCAAAGCCGGTTTGGATGAACACTGGCTTCAGGAACGAAGGCATTTCAAAGATTTCAGCCGCCGCTACGGCTTTGCACGGGAGCGGCGAAGAATACGGTTTCGATTTTTATCCTATTCAGATTCTCCCCTTGCGGGCATCAGCGATTTTGAGTTGTATCAGCATGAAGTGGAACCATCATTCATGCAAAATATCCACAGTGTTATCATAGTAGAAAATCATCTCAGCTTTCTCAGCCTGCAGGCCAGGAAAGGAGTTGCAGCAATTGACGGTTCGGGGTACGGAGCGGCAACCCTTGTTAGTCTTTCCTGGCTGAGGGAAAAACGCATTCTATACTTTGGGGATTGCGACGCCCATGGACTGGATATCCTGTCCCGCTTACGAAGTTCATTGCCCAAAATCACGAGTATCTGCATGAACCTGCGAACCTTCGAAACCTTTGCAGCGTATTCCACCCACGATAGTTCCGCCCCTATCTCCACGCCGCATAACCTAGATGAACGGGAGTTGAAGCTGTTTAACCAGCTCCATGACCGGTCTCTCAAAGGTCAAACGAACAGGTTGGAGCAGGAGCGGATTCCCCTGAACTTTGTAATGGCTGAGCTTGATACCTGTCTTTATTGAACTTCTGGTAAAGATTCTACGGGTATGCTATCTGTCCAATTTAATGAGAATTCCTGCCTGTTCGGCTGATCACACTCATGGCCGAGATCAGGAAGCGGACGCTCCGTTCAGCGAAGCCATCGCTGCTGAAATTACTGATGTACACGGTTTCTTCCCGGGGATCCCAAAAGAGCTGAGTTCCAAGAACGCCCATGTGACCGTACATATGGTTCATGGAGGCCAAAAGAGGGAAGAAGTCGCCGAAGCGTATTTTCATCATACCGGTTGCGTATTGAATTCCCCGTACGAAGGTATTCTTTTCCCTCATCATTTCACTTAACGATTCTTTTCCTATAATTTCTCCGGCAAAGAGCCCCCGGATGAATGTCTCCAAATCGCCTGCGGTGGATATAACTCCACCACCGCTCCAGTCCGCAGAAAGAGCAGGTAGATTTCTTAAATCGAGCCCGCCCACATAGATTGGGGCTGAAATATTCTTCTCCGGGGGATGGGGGCAATGTGTTGCCAGATAGCTGTGGTTCATTCCCAGAGGAGCGAAAATTCGTTCATCCAATACTTCATGAAATTCTTTTCCGCTCAGTTTTTCAATCACCAGCCCAAGCAGAATGTAGCCGGTATCTGAATAATGATACCCCATACCTGGAGGGAACAGGGCCTGCTGCTGTTGTCTGCTAATATCCAATAATTCCAGGGGCGTATATGAAGTATGTGGTTTTTGCAAAAGGGTATTCTGCAGGCTGTCGCCGTTTTTCCCCGCTTCTGAGAAATAATCCGCCACGCCGCTTGTGTGGCTCAGTAGATGTTCTACGGTAACCTCCGGGGCATAATCCACACCTTCATATACAAATAACCCACGGAGAAGTTCCGGTTCGAGAATGTTGATAATTCTGCTATCTAACGCACACAGCTGTTGCTCCATTAAGGAAAAGGTAAGGGTTGAGGTAAATAGTTTACCCACGCTTGCAATATGAAAAGGCTGCAGTTTCACTTCTTCAATATCTTCCGATGAATGGCCGAATTCATTCCGGGAAAGAGCCAACACCATATTATCCGAGGTCCGGTGAATGTATACCAAACCTGCCGGGGGGCTGTGTCGACGCATCATTTTCATAAAAGCGTTTTTAATTCTGTTCCCGGCTTTTTCAGCTGAAACCGATAGTTTGGAAATAATTGCCAGAAAGACAACTGTCAGAAAGACGATGGTGAGGATTGTAAGAGAAATACTAGCTAAAACTGGCATTGGGGTCTCCTTTTATAATATTACTAATAGTAATATAAAACAAGCCTAAGAATCAGGCAAGAGTTATATCCTCATGATGATTGTTTTAAATTCTGATATACTGGGTACCGGATCCGGGAGATACAACAGGGGAGGAGGACTTGTGGATTTTGTGGTGTTGGGACTGATCATGCTGGGAGCACAAACCATTTACGATATGAATGCGTCGGTGAAAGCGGGTATTTCACTCTTTTATTCCGCAAGTTACGGTAGCATTCAGGCGGCAATTGCAAAGCTGCTGCGGGAGGGAAGGATCGAAGTTGCGGATCATGAAACCCAGGGCAGGCGGCGGAAGACATATTCCATCCTTCCTGAAGGGCGCAAAGCTTTCTTCCAGTGGTTGGTTTCCAAACCTTCAGGCACCAAGCTTGAGGTCCAGATCCTCTCCAGGGTGTACTTCGCAGGATTACTGACCGATGAGAAGAACCGCAGCCTTTTGGCGCAAAATCTCCAGGCTGCGCTTGATGAAGGCTTAAACGAACTGCTTAGCCTGGAGCGGGAGCTTAATTCCCTGGAAGTAGCAAATGAACACCGGGAGATATTCAAGTATCAGCGGACAACCCTCAAATACGGCATAGAAAGCCACAAGATGGCCAAGGCGTTTTTCGAACGGGAATTCTCCTTAAAACGCTGATCTTAAAGAGGTCAGGATTTCAGATCCAAGGCCCCAAGAAACGATTCAGTCCTGAAATGCTTCTCAAACAAATCCACAATCTGGGTGTTTTTCTCTTCATCGTAGGATTGAAGCTTTGTGTTTTGAATACATCTGTATACTTTCTCATCCGCTGAATGGGTGTCGTCCGCCACATAGAGAGTTGGAACGCCGTATTCAGTCACCATGCGCATACTTGTGCTGAGATCGGCGTTCGGCTTGGTGGAGGTGAGAACGATCCCGGCAATACATTTGTCCGGTGATCGCTTGGCGTTATTTTCAAGAATCAGACGGAGGCGTCGGCGGGACATGGAAGAAAGGATCACAATATCACCGGGTTCAATAGACTCATCCGGGTTCAGGTTCTCGTGGGATTGTGAAATGATAGATACCCCTGCGCTGGGAATATGCCATGATGCAGTCTCAATATCGCCCCCAACTCCCGCCGAGTTGAAATACTGGGAAACCTGCTCCATGGAGGGTTTATCCAGCCGGTCTACCCGGGGTAAGAATCCGAAAATTGATACGGGGTTATCCGGGGATCCGAAACGTTTTGTAAGATATTCTTCAGTGATCAAGCGTTCCATTTGACCGATTTTTTCCGGCAGAAGCTTGTTGAATATCACTCCCCGAACCCTGGCGCCGGTGCAGCGCATATATGTAAAATCCACCTCAAGCATATCCAGAGTCTTGCCCAGGCCTCCACCTGCAAGATACACAATTTCTGCATCTATGAGACGGCTTACCCGTGAATTGGATAAACCTACAATGCCGCCTACGCCCAAATGCCCGGTACCTTCTGCAATGATCACCGTTTTATCGGATAACTTTTCTATGGCATCGGCGATGCTGGACTCGAAACGGGCGGTTATCTCTCCCGGATTATTTTCCTCAAGGAAGGTCTTGGTGACGCCGCTGCCCAGACGGACCGGGGAGACTGCAGACATGTCCACATCGGGTAGAGCAAATTGCCGGATGATGGTCGCATCCTTATCCACTTTGGTCCCGTCCATTAGTTGAACCAGTTCCTGGCCCACGGGTTTAATATACCCGATATTCTCTGCAGGAATATACTTTTTCAACTGGCTGATGATCCCCAGGCTGGTAAGTGTTTTTCCCGCATGCTGCCGAAATCCTGCAACATAAATTATTTTCACCGGGTCCCTCCTGTATGGTTCAAAGGCATTCTACAGAGTAGAAGTAATAAAAGATAAAATAATATCGATATAATATATCTAAACAGGACTGGAGGATTCTGTCAATAACACAGCCTTAATCATCAATATGAAAGATTCAATCAAAGAGAAGAAGGGAGGGGGTCTGCAGGATGCACTGTCTGCCCATTGAAACTGTGCAGGGAGCAGTTACATCTTAGAGATCTCCAGGTTATATTGAGCTCGTTGAGCCGGTGTAATTGTAGAACACATCTGCTTGTAACAGACGCTTCAACTCGCCGTACTGATGGATACCCGTACAGTGGGCGACTCCGATCCGCTGGATTCCGAATCCATTGAGGATTTGTGCTATGTCAGCTATATCCTGTTGGTGACGCAGATGGAAACCACCGGTAACCAGATCAACCGGCAGCTGAAAATGGTCAACTGCGGCCTGAATAATATTGGTGATGCCCCGGTGTGAACAGCCGCTGATAATCTTCAGCTTGTCGTTGACTACCAGCACCAGGCTCTGTTCATCCTGGAAATGATCGGGGACACGATCCCCAGCCAGATCCATGGTAAATCCGTCCATGTGCTGATCCTCTGGATAAGTGATAGCAGGAGCCGGAAGGATGTAGACCGAGTCGTTAATCGGGGTAATACCTTCCACCGAAACGGCCTCTTCTGCTAATTCGGGAGCGGCCATTCCCACATATTCCCCCCGGGGATTGTAGCGGGGAACAGATGCTTGCCGATGCATCCATAGCTTCATCCCGGGGTTCAGTGCAAGTAGCTCAGCGGCTCCTCCGGTATGATCATAATGTCCGTGGCTGATAATACAATGATCAATACTTCCAGGGTCGATTCCTATCTCACGGGCATTTTGAATCAGCCCAGTGCTCTGACCGGTATCAAACAGGATATGTTGCCCGTCCAGGGCAATATGAAGAGCCAGACCATGCTCCGCCATTAAACGTTTCTGGTACACCAGATTCTCAATGAGGGTTGTTATCATGTTGCAAGCCTCCTCCAGGGGGAAGTGAATCTTTGTAAAAATGGCAAAAATCTATATGTCATGCTTGGCTTCTACAATCTGCCGCCAAACCATGAACAGCGCTATGACCAGCAAGGCAAGTGAAGAAGTGTGCAGTAATGTAACAATGAGCCCGGTGGGGGGATAAAGTTGATAATGATGCATCACACAATATGCTCCACTTGCGCTGAGAGGCATGAGCAATAATATGAGGATATTCCACCAAGCGATATCTGATTGGAACAGGTGTAGAATGTTCTCTTTTGGTTCAATCTTGCTGTATCTGTGAAGGGTGTAGATGGCAATGCCCAGAAATATCATAAGCATTATGGAATTCAGGGGGTTCATGACGAGCAGCTGAATCCCTTGTTCAGCGACCATCAACAGCCACAGAGATAGGGTGAGAACGGAAAAAAACACAACTTCGGCTTTTTTCGGTTTGAATTCGGTCTTTCGCAAAAAATTGAGCAAAACATAGCCGGCAATAAGACCGGTACTTGTTATGAGCGTATAGCCGGTAAACTGCCCGGGTGAGGGGATAAATGGGAGATCGGAAATATGGGACCAGGATGCCCAGTATGCCCAGAAGAGACCCAGGCTTATGGAAGCCAGAATAGTAAACAGTGGTGAGTTTTTTATCAGGATGCGGCGCATTATGTACCATCCCAGTATAACATCCGCAAGAATGTGCCAAGACAATGCAGGCCAGCTAAGGCTTTCGGTGAAAATGAGCGGAATAACCACTCCCTCGGTGGCTATTCCGAAGAAACCGGCTGCAATATAGAGTGCCCAGAAACTGCGAATTTTGAAGTAGTAAAGGGGTATAAGCAGCCATACTGCGAAAAGGGCATAATACAGGGATAACTCCAAGTAGCTGAAAAGGCCGGCCTTCCCGGTGCTCTGGAAAATTTGAACAATAGCCTGTGCCGGAGCCTCGTTTACGAAAAAGTACTCGGAGAAAAACATCAAAATGAGTCCGGTTCCGTAGATGGTTAGCAGTCGTGAAAGTGCATGCATTAATATATATTATACCCGATTTCGCTTTATGATATCAGCAACATTATCACGCCCATGATATAGAGTAAGAAAATGGTAGCACTCTCGAATCCGATCCGCCCAAGGCCGTAGCGTTCCCGACGAATCAGCCCGATCATCAGAACACCGCACATGAGCAGAGTTAAGGACACCCAGAATTCCACATCTGCAGTAATTGCATGATAAATCGAACCCTCACGGTAGGCCACATCCGCAACGGCGGTGAACAGGGTGTCAAAAGCATTGCCCCCGATAATCCCGCTCACCGCAAGGGTCAGAGCCCCCCGGCGTACGGCGGCGATGGAGGTTACCAGCTCGGGAATGGAGGTGCTCACTGCGGTGAGTAGTACTCCAACTACCGTTTGGCTCAAGCCGGTCTTGGCAACAATGGTGGTTGCCGCAGGTTCAAGGGTTATCCCCGCCAGTCCCAGAACCGCCATGAGAACAATGAACTCGCTCCACAACCGAAGAAGAGAAGGGGTGCGGCTCTCCGGGTCCGGTTTGTCCTGGCGAGTGTCCCGGGTAATAGATGGGTGCCACATGGGTGACTCTTTCACACCCTTGATCATGCGTATTCCGAAAATATAGAAGGCAAATAAAATAGGAGTAACAGGATGAATACCCCATACAGTTACGTTGGGCAGATTGGGAGCAAGCATGATCCAGGAGAGAAGGGTAATTAACAGACCGTTTTGGAGCATATTCGGTGCAGAAGCCGCAGCATGCTCCAGGTTTGCCCGGCGGTAGAACATATCTGCAATAGCAAGGAAAAAGGTCTGGACAGCGATTCCTCCCAGGGCGTTACTCACCGCCAGTTCTGCATGTCCATTCCAGGCTGCAGCCACGGACAACAGCACCCCACTCAAGGAGGTGGATGCGCCAAGCAGAATTGCCCCGGCTGCAGCTTCCCCGATTCCCGTACGGTCAGCCAGTTGATCCACCACCCGGGTTATCCGCGTACCGGCGAAGGCGATTACCAACGCACAGCCGCCGAATACTATGCTGCTTTCAAGAAGTGTCCAGTTTCCTGTATGAAACATCAGCACAGTAATGCCCCCTGATTCGTGCGAGTCTTATTGTATTTCAGGCAGTTCCTAACGTAATCGCTTTCCATACGGTCTAATGCTCAGATCCGCGGTTTATCGAAACTCTTGGGGTTTTCACTTCTCGGCCTGTTCTTTATCCATGGAAAACCCGGTGGATTTAGAGTGAAAAAATCCTGAAAAAATTGTAATTTATTTTGGACGCTTTGTCTTGGGACGCTGAAAGGTGTAGTTGTGAAAATTCGGAGCCGGGATCCAAACCGGTTGAAGTATGGAAGATACCATTTTGAATAGAGGGGGAGTACATGACAAGTGCTGCAAATACCGTGGATGAATATCTCGATGAAGTACCGGATGAACGGAAGGAAGCAATAAAAAGGATTCGGGAACTCTGTCTTAGCGAACTCCCGGGATATAGCGAAACAATGGAATACGGTATGCCTACCTACCGTTTACAGGCAGAAGGCGAAGCTTCAGTTGCCTTCGCTTCACAAAAAAATAACATCTCCTTATATATCCTGAAAAAAGACGTGTTGGATCAATACCGACATCATTTTGCGAAATCTGCAATTGGGAAAGGATGCATCAGATATAAAAATCCGAAGAAAATCGATTTTGAACTGATTAAGGAGATGTTAAAAGCAAGTTTTCAATCTGATGCTGAAATTTGTCCGTGATTTCTATCCCGGTAATATCAATACAGCTCGGCCAAAAAATCTAGAATTACCTCAGCGGTAATATCCTGTTGAACCTGCCAGGAGATTCTTGCCTGACTGTCATCCTTTTGGATACCGTAATTACCGAACTGGGCATGATTTGCGCCGGAAATAGTGTAGAAGCGCGTTCCCGGGGGGAAATTTCCCTCCACCTCACGGGCTTTTTCACTGCTTCCCGGAAGCCCCTTTTCTTCCCGGATAGATAGCACCGGTATTTGGGTCTGTGACAGATCGGTGGATTTAGCCGGGTAGCTGCCAATAAGAATTGCAGAATGAAAGGCCTTAGGTTCTCTGGCAAGGTACTCCCAGGCCATGGCACCGCCCAGACTGTGGCCCGAAATAATCCAGCGGGAGATACCCGGATTGTTCTCCATGATCTTCGCAGCGGCGTTAATATTCAGAAATGCAAAGTCCATGGGCATATCAACAATAAACACATCATAGCCTTCATTGCGCAACCGCTCCCAAAGGGGTACATAGGCCAACGGCTCCACTTTGGCTCCGGGATAGAAAATGATGGCGGGCAACGAAGTATCGCCGGACGCGGTCATGTGGTATACAGGCTTCTCAAAACGGAAGCGGCCCTGTTCCTTCAAGGTTTCAATTAACAGGGTGGCGGTTTCATCGGCTTTATAAGATGCTGAGAAAAATACACAGGAGTTGAGACTCAGAATGAGCATGAAAAGGAGAGGGAGTAAAGTAATCAGCCTTCGAGATTTCATATGTATACAATACTGATTTCCCGCACATTCGGGAACCTTTACACAAAGAAGTAAGAAGAATCTCGATACTGACCTACACAGATATTTTCAAGGCAATTACGGTGATACTGCTGGCCGTTGGGCTGACAGGTCTCAGAATTTTTCACTTATCAGAAAAAACACACAGCCGATTAAAAATGCCCCACTTCCGAGTCCGGCTATTAAATTTCCATGGAGGATGCTGTCTACCAGGAAAACCGCACTGCCGGCAGTGAACAGTGCCCATCCGCCGATTTCAAGTTGTTTCCGTGTAATCATATTTCGATCATTCCTCAAAAAATATGGTCAGAGATAGTTTGATCGTGATGTAACAATCTATAAAACAATGTGGTCACTATTTGTAATTCATACCTACCACTCAGTCATACAATCTAATCCGCTGAAGATCGATTTCGGCTTCGAAGTCGTCTTCGCCGGCAACCAGCGCCAAACTGCGCACGTCATTGGGGTTGAAGCTCTGGCGGATAGTTCCGGTCGATTTGAATTCGCTCCATGGGATTTCTACGATCTGCCAATCGTCCCCTGCAGGAAGGCTTGCTGAATAGTATGACCAGGGCAGGCGGTTCTGTCGGGTCCGAAGATGAATTGCGTACTTGCCCTCCCGGTTAATGCGATAGCGGATGCGGACGCCTGTATAATCTTGAAAATCCACATTGAGCTGGGAGGGTTCGAAGACGAGCCGCACCTGGATAAAGCCCCCATTGTTTTCGGTGGTGACGCTGCCGAGCATTCGGAGGAATAGTTCTCCGTCTTCCTGCATCAGACCCGCCTGCATATCCGAGCGACCGCCCATTACCCGATCGGTAAAACCCCGCCACTGGTTTCTCAGGGGTGAGCTGGCAGGATCAGCTGAAAAATCGTCGATAGTGATTCCAGTCAGATGAAACCTCATTAACAGTGCCAAAAGAAAGAAAACTGTCAAACTTTTCTTTTTCATAGCATTAATATACAATCTTGTACCAGTTATACAATAATTATCTTATACATAACTGCAGCGGACCTCTCATCTGATGTGAGCTCATTTCAGGCGTGGGCCTGTCCCATCGCTGCGGTTGTTTCGCCCAGTGCGTGTATGTGGAAATCCTCCCAAAATGCTCCACATTTTTGGAAAACGGGGCGGCGGGCAGACCCGATCCGCATCTGCCGGTATTCCGTGCCCTCGAAGGAGCTTTCAACGAGGAAGTCGGGCCCGCGGCTACTGAGACGGTACCAGATATGGCTGGGTAAAACGATGTCCCGGGTTGCCCAGTCCGAATATCCCCGGTTGGTGACGACCTAGTCTACTAGCTTGCTCAACTCTTCGTTGAACACCTCCCATCCAGGTTTTGCCGTGCCATTGTTCTCTAGTAGACCCAGACTCTCCAAGTAATCAACTGAGTCGCCCAGGAAAAGTTTTTGCCATGCTGGAATCTTAGGGTCGTACAGGCTCCAGTAACATACGAAATCGCGATTAGCGTACTCCGAGCTGCTGACCAATGGTAAGTATGAGCTAATGTAATCGACCTGATTAGCTTCGGATCCATTTTCACCTGCTGTACTCCAGGCGGTCTCCACTATCGCATAGTTGATATCTCTGTCATGTGCATACGAGTCAAGCAGGTCGAAGGACTTCTTGGCTTCCCTTGGTTCGTGGCCTAAGAATTGTGGGTAGAAGGTAAAGCCGATGATACTGCCTTCTTTTACCTCATCAATCAGATCAGCCACTATCTGCTCGTCCTCATACGCATAAGTAACAATGACCCCAAACTTAATGTCAGGATACGTATTCCTCAAGTCGCTTACTGCTGCCTGGTAGAAGGCTCCGTATGCGACAGGCGAGATACTATATTCCTCCAAAGAAATATTAACCTCATTACCAATCCATAGATGCGTGATGTTATCCTGGTATCGTTCCAGAAAAACCTGAAGCATTTGAGAGAAACCCTCAGTGTATTCAGTATTGCCGAAATCAGATTCTGAGACATCTGTCGGTAATCGTGCATCAAGCATATTTATTACCACTGAAGTACGTACGCCGCCGGCCCCAATTATTCTATCGGTCAAGGACCAATCGAAATCCCCCCTTTGCTTCTCGACTTGACCCCACTCAAAGCCCACATGCAGTGTCTCAACTGCAATACTCGCTGCTAACTGCATACCTGAGTCTATTTGTGCCGTCGAATGTTGTTCCCAACTTCCCTGAAAAGTAGGTGAAAGACAGGTCTGAAAAGCTCTGGGGATTTCAAAATCGTAGGTTTTTGGCATCGAGCTATGATGGCAGCTTGCTATTAGCAGGAGGATGAGCAAGGATGCCGCAAGCGACGCCGCAACCGACGCCTTGGAGCTGTTTTGTTCTGTCATTCTATCCTCCCGTTACAGTAAACCGTAGCAAGAGCGGTGGTGTCTCGCCGATGATCTAACTTTCCATCTCCGGCAGCAGGGATCTACATTACCGTCTGCTTTTCCCCAGATCCCGACCAGCCATGAATTTTATCAACATCATGATGAATGAGTTCCCCAATTGCACTCAGATGCTATTTTGACTTCATATACTCCTGCATCTTAACTATTTGAATCTCATTGTTATGATACGTATAATTCATCACTTCAGAAATCCTAAATCCAAATCTCCTGTAGAGCCTGATTGCCGGCATATTCCCTGATGTTGTAAACAGAAAACGATCCACTTCATATGTTTTTAGCATCTCCGATAAAAGGCTCGTTCCAATACCACGGTTTCTATACTCAGGCAGTACGTAAAGATGACTGATAAAATTGCCTTTGGATCCTGCAAATCCGATCGGTATCGTATCAATACATGCAATTATTTTCTGAGCTTTATGGAAACTCTTTAGAGCCTCCGGATCGTCCTGAATCCTCGGTACAGAAATTATTTCGGGGTATTTAATAAACTCCTGTATTTTCGATTTATTATAGATCTCAAAAAGATCGGACTCATAGGATTGGACGTAGTCAACAATACAGATCTTCATCTTGCTCCTTTCAAAAAGACAAACATTGTTAATTGTAACCCGAACAAAGCAATAATTGGGGTAATTTGCAATTGGATTTGGTCTATTCAACTTTGGTGGTCAATCATTCAGTGCCTGAGCAGTGTTGGCACAGAGCCACATACAATATTTTGGTTTATACTCAGTACATGGAGGAAACATGAACTCAATAGCCCATTCCTTAGTATCCCAATACCTGGCTGCTCTGAAAACTCTGGAAAATGTATGCAACAGATGCCCCGAGAACCAGTGGGATAAAACCCATGATGATGCCCCGTTTTCACAGGTAGTTTTCCATAGCTTGATGTTTACCGATCTTTACCTCTCTCCAGGGATCAAAGCATTCAAAGATCAGTCATTTCACCGGAAGCACCCGGAAATATTCCGTGATTACGAAGAGCTGGACGATAAAATACCGGAAGAAGTTTACAGTAGGGAGGAAATCAACACGTATCTGAAATTCCTGCAGAGTATAATTCGCTCTGATTTATCCTGTCTTAGTGAAGGTGACTTCAATATCCCTTGTTCCTACGGCCTCAAACAAATGTCAACTCTGGAACTCCATATCTATAATATCAGGCATATCCAGCACCATGCCGCCCAATTGGGGTTGCGGCTGCAATTTCTTGGGCTTGGTGTTATGAAATGGGAAAGCAAAGGCAGTGTAAAAAAGGATGGCTGATTGAAGAAAATGTAATTTTTAAAAGCAATGGTACTTTCAAGCGGGCAATCTTCACCCGCTGGTCATTGCGAGCACCACAAAAAAAGCACACTGTACGCCTGTCGTGTTTTGTCGCGTCTGTCGCGGTTCAAACAACACAATCACTACAATGAAACTCTTTTACCATCAGCCCAGCCCCCATGGGTTCATATCCGCATAAAAAAAAGGCCCTGAAGCCAATGCTCCCGAGCCCCGTGTACCGATCATGAAACTGCACCGGCACAAATCACTTCTTTACACATACTGCATATGCAGCAGTTTAAATCTGGGTGAGGGTATTACTTGCCATAATCATCGGCACCAACAGTCCCCAGATAATTCCACCAAGATACGGGTTACCGGTCAACTTATACAGCTTCCGGGAAACAATCGCCCCCACAGGAATAATTACCACAATGGCGAACAACCAGATACCGTAGATATTTGAAATCCCCTGGAAAAATACGTCTCCGGTGTACAGCGGTTCGTTTTCCGATGTGGTGTACATTGCATCGTTTGCCACCAGGAGTACCGAATCGATCAGCGGTTCCTCGGCCATATTATCTTCCCGGATGGATAGGTTTGCTGCCCGCGCACCGTTGGAATGTCCGGTTACTCCGATTTTGTCCAGCTGGATCCCATCCGGATAAGAACCAGGGTATGGGATAAAAGAATCAGCCGCAACTGCCGCCCGGTGTGGTACAATCCATTCTAACTCAACATTGATGAGGTTCCTCATGAAGCCATATTTTTTACTTGCAGGGGCACTGCTACTGATTCTCAATTCCTGTGTCACCAGCACTCTTCCCCCTCCGCCTCCAGGGCGGAGACCTGAACCCGGTTTACTGGAAACACTGCAGCAGGCCGGGAAGGAAATGCGGGGGTCAATAACGCATATTCAAGACTTCTCCATGACCGAACTGGGCACCCAAAAGGATATTTGGATATATACACCCCCGGGCTATGATGAACAGGAGTCACGTTACCCGGTGATATACATGCATGACGGACAGAACCTTTTCTTTCGGGATCTTGCATTCAGCGGTGAGTGGATGGTGGATGAGGTGATTGACGGGCTGTACGCCTTGGATTATTTCCCCGGAGCCATAGTAGTGGCCGTTGCCAACGGCGGAGAACGACGGGTTTCCGAATACAGCCCGTACCCGACGGATTTCAATGGAATGGAAACCCTGGCAGTGGAATATCTGCGTGATCTGGCAAACCTGGTAAAGCCGTGGGTTGAACAGAATTACCGTGTTCTTCCGGATAGTGAATATCACAGCCTTGCCGGAAGCAGTCTCGGAGGGCTGATCTCCCTCTATGCCCCGTTGGTAATACCTGGTGAGTTCAAGAATATTATCGCCATGAGCCCTTCCATATGGGTTGCCGAGGCATCGATTATCCAGGATTTTTCACGACAGAATCCCGGGCTTGATGACCTGCGGGTATATCTGGATATGGGCACCGGTGAAGGGAATGAGAATGTTGCGTTAACCCGGCAAATGGCTGAGCTGCTCCGGAAGCAGGGGCTTGAGGATCTCAAGCTTGTCATAGATGAAGGCGCAGGACACAACGAAATGTCCTGGAGAGAACGACTGCCGGAGCTTCTGGCCTGGTTGTACGGTTTTTCCCTGGAATAGCCGCTGGCGGGCACGAGTTGCATCGCCAGATCTGAGTCCGAAAATCGCCGAAAGCGTGTTTTACAAGTTTAAGTGCACTGAAATATCTTTTACTGCTCACTCCGAGACTTGCCAGACCGTAAATGTTTTTTCTATCATTACGTATGAGATGGCTAACATGCTGTAAATTGCTACTGGTTTTAGTTGTGATAGGCGGATGCACCCTGCCTGTTGTGGAAGTGGATCCCGAAGACCATGAAAACTCTGAAGCAGCTCCTTCACGGGTGGCTGATCACAGTATTGTCCACGTATTAAAAGCAGGACAGATTCCCGAATCGGCCATTCAAAGAGCAATCGATACTCTGCACATCGGCTACGGTCATACCAGTCATGGATCACAGGTGACTGACGGAATGGCAGGACTGGTGGCATACGCCAATAACGGGTATCTGAATAACTCCTATAGCACCGATCTTTTTGTATGGAACCGCAGCGGTACTGAGGGGGCTCTCGATCTGTATGAGGGGGCCGGGTATTCTGACGGTCACCTTGAGCTTGATGCAGGCTACAGCGGCTGGGATGCAGAAACCAGGGATTTTCTTAATGACCCTGAGTATGCGGTCTACAATACTATCCTCTGGTCCTTTTGCGGTCAGCTCAGCGAATGGAGTTCGGAAGAACTGCGGGATAACTACCTGGATAGAATGGCTCAACTGGAGAATGAATATCCCGAAATTACCTTTATCTATATGACCGGTCATCTGGACGGGACGGGTGAGTCAGGGAATCTGCACCTGCGAAATGAGGAAATCCGACAATACTGCATATCCAATAATACGTGGTTGTTTGACTTTGCTGATATTGAAAGTTACGACCCTGACGGGAATTCCTATTTGGAAAAGTATGCCGATGATGGATGCAACTACGACAGTGACGGAGATGGATCTAGAGACAGTAACTGGGCGGCTGATTGGCAGAACAGTCATATAGAAGGAGTAGAATGGTACAGCTGCGATTCCGCCCACAGCCAAGCCCTGAATGCCAATATGAAAGCCTATGCCGCCTGGTGGCTGTTCGCAAGAATAGCCGGTTGGAGTGATCAGGACTCGTGAGCCGTTCAGGACATTACGGCTCTTTCATGTTGCCTGTAAGCGTCTGTTTGCATCCGAATGGAAATAGACGCACTTTGATCCAGCTTTTTTTGGTCTTGGTATTAAATGAAACCGGGGGATGGTATGAATACTCTAGTCATTGGTGCTGGAATAATCGGTTGTCATTTAACCTATCGCTTCCTGGAACATGGAATCAATGTGAGTCTCCTTGCTCGCGGAGAAAAGATACATCGGTTTCGAAACCATGGAATTATCCTTCGAAACCAATTCACCAATGAGACCAGAACTATCAAACCGACGATCGTACAAGGATCTCCTGAAGATATCTATGATACGGTCTTTATCTGCGTCCAGGCAATGCAGCAGCCTTCAATACTGGATCTGTTAACTCCTCTGAAAAGCTGTAAAGCTTTTGTCTTTGTGGGGAATAATATACAGGGTTTTCGTTTCGCAGTGGATGTTCTGGGAAAAAAGCGAGTGCTGGGAGGGTTTTCATCTGCAGGGGGAACCTGGAAAAATGGAGAGCTTCATTACGCCGACAGCTTCTCTCAGAATAAAAATTGCCATACAGATTTGCTGATTCTGGGCTCAGTACAGAATGAAGGAAAAGGCTCATTGAGGAATCTTGTGCGGCAACTGCAAACCAAGGGATATAAGACCAAACTCTACTCGCCAATCCAGGCATGGCACCTTTGCCATGGTGCCTTGATATGCGGCCTGGCAGGGGCAATATATGCAAAGAACGAAAATCTTCATGCCCTGGCAGAGGACAGGCATCTTTTGACATTATCTGTCAGGGCGATTAAGGAGGGGCTTGTCGGCGTCAGAAAAAACGGGTTGCCCATCTATCCCTTGAAACTTCGCATTTTTCTTCTTGTTCCCGTTTTTCTTTTAAGAATCCAGTTTCAAATTCTCTTTAGAAGCCCCTTGGCCCGGATTGCTTTGGCAGCCCATGCCAATACGGCCAGAAATGAAATGGAAACCATAGCCCGGGGCATATTGGAGCTTTGCAGGATGGAGAACTGTCGGTATGGGAATATCCAGCAGCTATGGAAAATCCCTATGGAGTGAAAATGAAATAATCCCAACTTTGATTACTGTAGAAAAAGATACCCATATGGACTTTCACCCCGGAAAGCAAACCACATGGCCCCTTTCAGTGCATCCATATGCTGTAGGTCCTGATAACTGATCTGTCCTGTTGCTATAATATAAAGCAGCTGACAATACGCTGAATGAAAAGTTGAGGTGAAATATGCAGAAACAGATTGCTTTTCTATTCCTTTTGATCATTTTAAGCCAGGGTTGCAGGTTCCCCGTGGAGGTTGAAGAGAAAGACATTACTCCTCTGTCGGAAGCCTACCCGAAACCGGACAGGACAAATACCGGTCCGCGCACCACTGATCTTGAGATCTGGGAGCCTGGCCTTACCAAAATTAAGGAAGACGGTGCGGTTCTCGAGGGCTTTTCCCTTGAGGGTGAGATTTGGATAGAAGCAGACAATGTGGTCCTACGAGATTTTGTGATCCATGGGGATGGCATATATGATCCGATTGAAGAAACCGGTAATTTTTACGGCATTAAAATGTCCGGTGGCACCAATGCTACATTTGAATATGGAGAAATCCGAAGAGTACTGAGTGCCGGGATCCTGGGCAGCGGCTTCACTGCCCGGCACCTCTACATCCATGACACAGGCGGTGATGGAATTAAGGTTTCTGACGGCAATCGAACCTTGATAGAAGCCTGTTTCATAGAAAAACTCGGCATGAGAGATGGAGCCCATGCCGATGCGGTTCAGATGAGAAGCGGCGGATCGGATGCGATATTTCGCTACAACCATTTTTCTATTCCCGGTGAAGCATCCAGTCACTATCCTGGAAGTCCTTATAAAGCCAACACCACCTTTATGATGACCGACACCGAACGTTACACCGATATTTTGGTGGAATACAACTGGCTTTACGGAGGAGGGTTCACTGTTTATGGAGTCCCGGGGATGTCTTTACGTGGCAACCGTTTCGGTGACGAAGCGTATTATCATTACGGAGTCCTGACCGGAGAAGTGGATCTCTGGGAGGAAAATGTCTGGGATGAAACCGGTGAGATTATCGATTTCTGAAAACACCGTTATGTGAGATGATGGGGTAAACAGGAATGCCCGATCATCCCGTTATTCAAGGGTCTTCATTCTTTCCGGGTAACCTGGTCATCGTTTCCGGCGGAACTGCCTTCGAGCCCGGAAACTCAGTGGATAAAATCTGGAAATCTTTTATCACCTTTCCGGTTCCGGGCAACTCCTGAGATTCGATGAAGATGTGTCTGGATTGATACCCGGGAATCTTGTTCAGATTCAACCAGCTTAAAGGATTGCTGTTTGATTTCCCAGCCATCCTGTATTAACTCCGCTATGAGTATTGAACCCGGTTTTCCAAGATGAGCATATCCGACTGCCAAAAATACATTCTGCGGTTCGTTATTGTCATCTAAAAACGTTTTTAAGGTATCCATCCAAAGCCGTTCTCTTTTTGCGAGCACTGCAGATGTAATTTCTGTTTGCGATGTTAAGCGATCGATTTCCTCATCGGTGTAATCGAAAAATTTATAGATTTCCTTTTCACTATAAAACTTGACGTTTCCAGTCCTATACACTTCCAGATGAACTTCCATAACTCTCTGATATGCTTCCCGTAATTCGGCTGCTGTGGGATTGATAGAAAGAATTTCCTCAATCCCTTTAACATAGAGCTCCTGATTCACTGCGTCATAAAGCCGAACTGAATCTAGAAATCCCTGTAAACCATAGTGGGGAATTCCCGCTTGTTCGGACCATAGGGTATAAATATTGTCGATCGATGGACCTGTTGATATTCCAGTCGCCGGCTTAATTATCTCTTTTTCTAAATAATCACTGCTTGCAAACGGGCGAAACTCAAGAAATTGTTTTTGACGGCCTACGTGATTTTCTAACAATGGGAATGAGTTCATGTTGCGCATGAAAGCCTCCCGTCTATCAGGTTCAAAATCCTGAAGATACATTTCTAATGACGGTCTTTCTTCGGACGACCTTATAAGTGAAATGTACTCATCCTGCATTGCATCCGAAAATTCTAACGGCCCATATTCTGTGAAGAACGCATCACTTTCTTTAATCAGGCCGGAGATTGAAGATTCAGCTTCTTGTATTTCTTTACCAGCTTGTTCCGAGACAAAATGAACGGTCCCGGCTATTGTAATTTGATCATTACCTTTCTCGAGAATAATAAAAGGAGGGGATATGTGCTCCGGGGCATTACAAGCGGTTAGAAGTAAAACTGGTATGATAAGTAAAATTTTTAGAAAAACCTTAGTCATATTTCCTCTCTGTGTAGAGCAGTTATTAATCCGACACTCCGTTTCGCTTATGCTGTAACGTATTTTTGCATCCGCAGCGGAATCAGGTACCGCGGCAATAGGCACACGAGTCCCGAATTCCTTGAAACGTCAATTCTGCCACAATCTCAAGTACTTGCATACTCAAGCATAACCACCAATGCATAGTTAATCATATGTGGAATCGATGAAGCCCAGAATCCCAATGGCAATGACTTTTGGCGCCATTTTTCATACATATGCGAATAGATGATGAAACTCCATGCTGTACCAAAAAACCAAAGAGGAGCGTTTTGGGCCGTGACTGGAATATGCATGGAGTTCGCTCGTCCCAAATCAATTTACTCCAATTCTTGTACCGAGCGCAAAACTCCGACGCTCAGCCAAAGAAATCACATCAGTGTCGAAAAGGGGCAATCAGCCAATATAACATAGCCCGGACGGCATCCGGAAATGAACCTCACACCCCGGTTCACGAAGCTCCATGTACAGTGCATTATGGTACGGCAATTCCAATAACCCCGGTCCTGTTTCCCTCTTCTGTCGCGCTCCGTCGTGTCTGTGGCGGTTCCCTCCCGGAAAAAAGTGAAAGAGAGCCGCCATCAATATCAGCCTGAATGAAGCAACATAACTCAAGACTTCGGCCATGGAACAGCGTACGTCCTGTGCACCAGCTGCCGCGCCGAGATAGCGGCTGTGACGGTTCAGCGCTGAAAAATATCAATAAAAAAACTCTTCGCCAGCTGTCTCTAACCGTCGTATCTCAATAAAAAAGGCCCTGAAGCCAATGCTCCAGAGCCCCGTGTACCGGTCATGAAACTGCACCGGCACAAATCACTTCTTTACACATACTGCATATGCAGCGGTTTAAATCTGGGTGAGGGTATTACTTGCCATAATCATCGGCACCAAAAGCCCCCAGATAATTCCACCAAGATACGGGTTACCGGTCAACTTATACAGCTTCCGGGAAACAATCGCACCCACAGGAATAATCACT
This sequence comes from Salinispira sp., assembly GCF_059431795.1. Taxonomy (NCBI): domain Bacteria; kingdom Pseudomonadati; phylum Spirochaetota; class Spirochaetia; order Spirochaetales; family Spirochaetaceae; genus Salinispira; species Salinispira sp. Next base: position 76,325 of record NZ_JBXWXS010000001.1, on the reverse strand, counting down.
ACAATCGGGAACAACCAAATACCGTAGATATTTGAAATCCCCTGGAAAAATACGTCTCCGGTGGACATAAATGTCACATACTGAAGAATAATCATAATCCCGGGAGCCAGTCCTGTGAAACCTGCTGCTACGGCCGTATTGTACCACTCCTTATCTCCCAGCTTGAACTGGTTGAAACTATTGGTGGCCACCGACATGGGAATATAGTACAGCAGGAACAGCGGTGCGTAGCGAAGGGCAATCCCGATCTTATCCGGGCTGAACGTACGAACCGTAAGAACCCAGAACCGGAAATCCGCCTTGAAAAAATAATCCACCACAAACACCACGGCGAACGCCGATGCAAGGACGGTTACCGCCAAAGCAAGGGTCTTCAGTAATGGCATTACCCCCATGGCAATACCCCGCTCCTTGGGGTCATACCCGTTCTTCCGCGAGTACAGATAATAACTCAGTACCAGAAGGACAATCAGTGAAACACCTACCACGGTACTCCACACACCGATAAAATAGGTGGGTGCCTGGGGCAGGAAATCCGGCCGATTGGCGTTGGCCCATGCTCCCACATTCAGGTAAGAAACGGCTGCGATAACCGCTACTACTGCCGAACCGATCCAGAACCACAGCTTCCCGTTGCGGTTCAGAACCATGGTTTTGGGAGCCTGGTCCTTTCGTAATGATGCAAACGCCGGGGTGAACAGAAGCACCTTGGCAAATGCAACAATGAAAATCACCCAGCCCACCAGTCCAATGAAGTTGAACATGGCCTTGAAAATCCAAATCTGGTTCGATTTGGGGATAGGGTTAGGCGCACCGAAAGATTCCTCCCAATACTCAATACCCTGGGCGGCGGACTTCATGGAAAAATGATTCCAGGGATGAATCTCCCATGGGTTATAAATCACCCGAAGGGCATTCTCACCGTCAATCCGCTTCTCATAGAACACAGCGCTCTCCCGGGTCTCAACAGGATCGCTTCCGAAGTTCAAAAACGACTGTGCATATTCGGTGGTGATAAAATCCCTTGGCAGGGTTTGAGTACCGTCGGCCTGTACCGTACGAAAGAAAAACTCATCAAACTGGGCGGCAATAATACCCACATCCCGGGTGCCGTAGCGGTTCGTATAGGGCTCCCGGGCGTCCGGAGCCACAATTCCGGTGTACAGCGGTTCGTTTTCCGATGTGGTGTACATTGCGTCATTGGCAACCAGGAGAACCGAATCGATCAGCGGTTCCTCGGCCATATTATCTTCCCGGATGGATAAGTTTGCTGCCCGCGCACCGTTGGAATGTCCGGTTACTCCGATCTCATCGGAATTCACATAGGGGAAATCCACCATGAGTTTTACCGCGTCGTACATTCCTGTTCCCGCAACATACCACTCAGCAGGGGTAACTGCATCGGAATGACCGTGACCGTACATATCAATGGACATCACCACATATCCCCGACGGGCCCACTCAACATAGTTCAGATCCTGCATCTCCCGGTTGTTGTACCAGCCGTGACTGGTAACAATCCCCGGTGCGGGATTCTCCGCACTTGCATTGGGCGGGATGAACAGCAGGGCGCTTATTAAATCGCCGGAGGGAGTCTCCCAGCGTAGATCCTTGATCTCCACCCGTCCTCCGGATGTCTGAACAATTGAAGCTCCAATTGCGCTAACAAGCACCAGAATTAGAGCAATGCCCAGCCATTTCCAGGCTAGTTTTTTTGCATCAGCCATTGTATCCTCCTCTTGAATAATTAGTCAGATATTTCTGACAAAAGTACTATGGCTGATGAAATTATCAGCCCCCTATCAAAAACTGTCAAATAGTTTCCTAAATAAACAGAGTTTTCCGTGTGAAAGTGGAAAAATGAACATAAACGATCATGGCAGGGCCAAGCATGGGACTTTCTCATACCGGGCCTGCCCGCCGCCCTGTTTTCCAAAAATGCGGAGCAATTTGGGAAAACTATGGATTAAACGACCCGATCTCAATCAGATTGCCTTCCGGATCGGCAATATAGCAGGTGCGCTGTCCCCAGGGCTCGTCTTCCGGCGCCAGAACCGAAACCCCGCCCTCGGCAATTATCCGCTCATACTCCCGGTCAACGTCGGCGAAGCTGGGCACGCTCATGGCGATCTCATAATGACCGTTCAGTCCCTTTATATACTCATATTTACGGCGGCTCATTTTTTCAAAATCCCTGCGACCGTACATGAGAAACAGAGTTCCGTCCTTTTCCAGATACACATTGCTTTTACCCTCCTGCCAGTCGATCTCAAAGCCCAGTACATCCCTGTAAAAATCCACCATCTTTTTCATGTCTTTCACAAATATTCCAAATCCGTCCAGCTTAATGCTCATTGTTTCTCCTTTGTAGTATCTTATCAGCAAACCAAACTCCAAAAAAATTATAATATTCAAAATATAAATTGTATTGAGAAATTTTGAATTTCCGGATAGGATGTATGCCGAGGAGTTGCTGATGCACAAACGATTGCTTATCTCACTGATCTTCCTTCTGATAGCTGCAGGGGTGAGCGCCCAGACTGTGGGAGAGAATTTTGAAACCGGCGGAATGGTGCTGAGTCTTTCCGGATACTATTACAACAATCTGGAAGATGAATATGAAGGTGATAGGGAGTGGGAGTTGAAGATTTCTCCTAATTTTTCGTTCTTCGTTGTTGATTCCCTGGCATTGGAGGCGGGAGCCTTTCTGTATCTGGAAGAGAAATATGATGAGTTTCACTATCTCACAGTGAAACTGGGGACCAGTTACAGTTTCGTGACCCATCCCCGTCGTCAGACAGGTCTTGTTCCTTCCCTCGGGGCTGTTGCGTATATCTACACCGGAGCCTTTGATCAACTAAGCGGATATCAGATTATTCCGTTCCTTAAGCTGATGGCATTTGTACAGCCCCGGGTGGCCCCGTTTATCCAGCTGGAAGCTATCAGGCTGAATTTTGATGATGACCGCAGGTTTCCCGATGATCCCTATTTGAACCTGGAGTTCGGAATTGGTTTTCATTTACCCAACAAAGATCTGTCCATTTTCTAGCAGGCTCCTCCGCAATCGGGCCGTTCCAAAATGCCCGGGGCGGGGGCTTTTCTGAAAAATCCCGTTCTGCTCGGCGCCTTCACGTCGTTTTACTCACTGCTTGATTGTACAAGGGAAATACCCCATTGTAGAAGGTAAGAATGTTTTACCATGAATATTTTACCCCCGCACAGCTGCCGCCGGATCTGTTTGATCTGTTTCTCTCCCTTGGCTGGTATCCCATGGGCCAGGGGATTTTTACCACCTCCCATCTGGATACCGGAGGAGAGGAACCCGAGCGGGTACACTGGGTACGGTATCCGGTGGCGCAGGTGACTGAACGCCGTTCGCACAGGCGGATCCTCAGGCGCAATGCCGCCTTTTCCGTTGAGCTTCTTGATCCCTTTCAACATCGGCGTGAGCTTGATCTCTTATATGCGAATTACTTCAGTTCCATTGACTTCGATGGATATGAAAGCATCCAGGATGCAACCTGCGACTATGGTGAAACAAACATTTACCACGGAAAGGCCTGGGTTGTTCGGGATGGAAATATTCCGGTCTCCTGCGGCATTTTTTATACGGGGATAAATTCGGCTGCATCTATTCTTCACTTTTTTCATCCCGGATACCGTCGCTTCAGTCCTGGAAAATATCTGATTCTGCTCACTCTGGATTATTGCAGGAAACATGGACTTGAGTGGTACTATCCAGGGTATATTATCGAAAATAATCCCCGGATGGACTACAAGCTTTTCCTGGGTGAAGAACATGTGCAATATTTTATTCCCCAGGGAGGACCTGTTGCCGGAAGCTGGGCAGGGGAGGATGGCTTGTTGAATGTTGATTTTTCTCTAAAGCCCACCCTTTGACCTGATCCCTCTGCATCGGCATAATCAGAACGTATGAACTGGACGCTGTACGCCGGATTTCTGGGCTTTGCCATTGCCGCATCGTTCACCCCCGGTCCCAACAATCTCATCGCCCTCTCAAGCGGAGCCAATTTCGGATTCCGGAAAACCCTGCCTCATCTGATGGGGGTCGCTTTGGGCTTCGGGTTGATGCTGTTTCTTGTAGGGCTGGGACTTGGAGCCCTGTTTGAGGCGGTTCCTCTGGTGTACAATGTCCTTCAGGTTGCCTGTCTTGTGTATTTGCTGCTTCTGGCCTGGAAAATGGGCACCAGCGGCGCCATTGGATCGGTGAAGGACCGGGAGAAACCTAATAGTCTGTTCGCCTCAGCCCTGTTTCAATGGGTGAATCCCAAAGCATGGTTCGCCTCCCTCACAATCGTATCCACATTCACCGACCCTCAAAACTACTGGCAAAGTATGAGCATGAACTCCGTCTCGATTATGATCATCGCCGCCGCATCCATATGCAGCTGGACTCTCTTCGGAAGCGTGTTCCAGAGACTTCTTTCCAGCCCCAGGCGACTGAGCGCATTTAACTGGACCATGGCGGCAGCCCTGGTATTTTCCACCGTACCGGCCATATTCCACTTCAGTTAAAACCCATTAATTTACCAGTTGATTTTTCTTCTCGGAACGTGTAGTTTTTTGCTGAGTAAAATACTATTACATACCATATCATCCCAAAACCACATGAAAGGAAGATCCATATGAAACAGTGGCGCAGCTTTAGTGACGGTGCCTGGAAATATAAGATTGATGTCAGGGATTTTATCCAGAAGAATTATACCGCCTACGAGGGCGATGCACAGTTCCTGGCGCCGCCCACCGAGCGTACCCGAACGTTGTGGGAAAAGACCTCCCAGCTTATGAAGCTTGAGCAGAAGAAGGGCATTATCGATGCGGAAACCAGAATCCCTTCTTCGGTAACGGCTTATGGAGCGGGATACGTAGATGAGAACTTGGAGTCCATCGTCGGGCTACAGACCGATGCACCGCTGAAGCGGGCTATCATGCCCAGGGGAGGCTGGAGGGTGGTAAAATCCGCTCTGGAATCCTACGGTTACGAGATGGATGATTCGCTGGCCCAGGTGTTTGGCAAGGAGAGAAAAACCCATAATGACGGGGTGTTCGCCGCCTACAGCCCGGAAATGCGCAGGGCCCGGAAATCGGGAATTCTCACCGGGTTGCCCGATGCCTACGGCAGAGGCCGGATTATCGGAGATTACCGCAGGGTTGCCCTCTACGGTGTTGACCGCCTGATCGAAGAGAAGAAGGTATCCCGTGAAATTTACAATACCACCCAGCTGGATGAGGAAAACATCCGCAGCCGGGAGGAGATGAGCGAACAGGTGGAAAGCCTGAAGGCTTTGAAAAGCATGGCCGAAAGCTACGGATTTGATATTTCCCGGCCCGCAGAGACTGCTCAGGAAGCCATCCAATGGACCTATTTTGCCTATCTTGCGGCCATTAAGGAACAGGACGGTGCCGCCATGTCCCTGGGCCGGGTTGCAACTTTTATCGATATCTACATTAAACGGGATCTGGATGAAGGAACGATCAGCGAAGAACAAGCCCAGGAGTTCATCGACCATTTTGTAATGAAGCTGCGGATGGTACGCTTTCTGCGAACCCCGGCCTATAATGAGCTGTTTTCCGGAGATCCCACCTGGGTGACCGAAGCGCTGGGGGGGATCGGCGTTGACGGCCGGCCGTTGGTAAGTAAAACCAGTTTCCGCATCCTTCACACCCTTGAGAATCTGGGCCCCGCTCCGGAACCCAACCTCACGGTGCTGTGGACTCCCAGGCTGCCCCAGGGCTTCAAGGATTACTGCAGCCGTCTCTCCATTGAGACCTCGGCGATTCAGTACGAAAACGACTGTACCATGCGCACCTTCTTCGGTGACGATTATGCCATTGCATGCTGTGTATCCGCCATGAAGGTGGGCAAGCAGATGCAGTTCTTCGGTGCCCGTGCGAACCTGGCAAAGGCATTGCTGTACGCCATTAACGGAGGACGGGACGAAAAATCCGGCGTACAGGTGGCCCCCGCACTTCGTCCCATTACCGACGAATATCTGGATTACGAGCTGGTGAAGGAACGATTCGATACGGTTTTAGAATGGCTGGCGGGACTCTATATTAAGACCCTGAACGTAATTCATTTCATGCACGATAAGTATAACTATGAGGCCCTGCAGATGGCGCTGCATGACCGGGAAGTGCAGCGAACCATGGCCTGCGGTATCGCCGGGCTATCGGTGGCGGCGGACTCCCTCTCTGCAATTAAACACAGCCGGGTGAAGGTGATCCGCAATGAAGAGGGACTTGCTGTGGATTATGAGGTTGAGGGTGAGTATCCTGCCTTCGGGAACAACGACGACGACGTTGACCGGATTGCCGCCGATCTGGTAGAGACTTTCATGGATAAGCTGCGCAAACAGAAGACCTACCGCAACGCTGAGCCCACCCAGTCCATTCTCACCATCACCAGCAATGTGGTGTACGGCAAAAAGACCGGTTCAACCCCCGATGGACGAAAGGCCGGCATTCCCTTTGGTCCCGGGGCAAATCCCGTTCACGGACGGGACACATCAGGTGCCCTGGCAGCCTTTGCATCGGTTGCCAAGCTGCCTTACGAGCATTCGACTGACGGAATCTCCTACACCTTCTCTATTGTCCCCCAGGCATTGGGCAAGACAGAAGCTGAGCGTGAGAAGAATCTGATCTCCTTGCTGGACGGCTACTTTCTCAACGGGGGACATCATGTGAACATCAATGTTTTGAACCGGGACACGCTGTTGGATGCCATGGAACATCCGGAAAACTATCCTCAACTGACTATCCGGGTTTCAGGCTACGCGGTGAATTTCGTGAAGCTCACCCGTGAGCAGCAGGAAGATGTGATCAGCCGCACCTTCCACTCCATGGTGTAGAGAGTTGCATGTCTGTGCTTAAGGCCGCCAATGAGCCGGTGAGGGGAAGGGTTCACTCCTTCGAGAGCGGTGGAATGGTGGACGGTCCGGGGCTGCGTTTTGTAGTGTTTCTCCAGGGCTGTCCGCTGCGCTGTCTGTTCTGCCATAATCCTGATACCTGGGCCATGAATGCACCGGCCATGGAGATGAGCTCCGCGGAGGTGATTCAGAAAGCCCGGGGATACAAGACCTGGATGGACTCAAGCGGCGGCGGGCTGACCATCAGCGGTGGAGAATCCCTGGCCCAACCGGATTTCACCCGGGATATCCTGCTGCGGGCTCGGGATGCAGGTATTCATACCGCCCTGGATACCTCCGGATACGGTCGTCTCAGCGTTATATCGCCGTGTTTCGATGCCGCAGACCTGGTTCTGCTGGATATAAAAACCGCCAACCCTGAGCTTCATAAAGAACTCTGCGGAGTGAATCTGTCGGTGATCCGGCGAAGCCTGGATTATCTCATTGAAACAAACAGGAAGTTGTGGGTTCGGCATGTGATCGTCCCGGGCCTCACAGATGTTGCTGAGGATCTGGAACTTCTGAAACAGCTCCTGCTTTCCATCCCCAACCTGCAGCGTTTTGAGTTTTTACCCTTCCATAAGATGGGGGAAGCCAAGTGGGCGGAACTGGGAAAAACATATACCCTGAAAGATACCCCCGCCCCGGAACCGGAGTTTATTCGAAGTCTGAATGAGGAATTTGAAGCCGCCGGTATCCCCGTAGAAACAGGGGGCTAAGTACACACTTCATATACCAGCTTCAGAAGTTGATCCGCCGTATAGGGCTTCACCAGTACGCTATCCGCCCCTTTCTGAATGAAACGCCGTACATCCTCCTCATGGGCGTGGGCGGTGACCGCTACCACCGGGAGATGTCGGTAGCGCTGATCCTGCCGTAACCTTTCTATGGCCTCATCGCCGCTCATGCCCGGCAGCCCGATATCCATCAGGATGAGATCGGGAATTTCCCTTTCCACCATTTGCAGGCCCTGCTCCTCAATTTTTCCGGAAGCTGTGGCCGACGGGCCACCTTTCGCCTCGGGCATCAGCAGGGAGAGAGGGAGCCTCAGGGTGAACGTGGATCCTTTCCCCGGTTAGGACTCTGCGTTCAAGCTTCCCCCCAACAGTTCCGCCAGAGACCTGGAAATGCTCAATCCTGCTCCCATGCCCCCGTGGGGTTTGGAAAACGGATTTTCAAGCTGTGTGAACGGCAGGAAGGCATGCTCCAGCTTATCGGCGGGCATACCGCCGAGCCGGTTCATACAAGGTACATCCAGACTGCAAGAGCCAGGGTACCCAAAGTAAAAGAAGCAAGCAGGCCGTGGAACCCTCTTGGGCGTTCCCGAATACGCTTCAACACCCCCTTTCCCACTGCTGTTTGGCTCAGAAGATAAAGAAGGCCGCCGGAGGCCACAATAATGAGCATGTTCCGGATTCCCTCAGGGCTGTAAAGAGTCAGATCGGGGACAATTGACGGAGCGTATCCTGAATCCGCCCCTGCTCCGGATGAAAACATAGTGAGAACGAATCGGTACATGAACGAACCGGCAATCCCGGTAGAAACCACCGCTGCAGTGAGAATTACATGGCTGACGGCTTCTGCGGTACCGGAAGTCTGAGGTCTGCTGTGAGTTGAGGGGAGGGTGTCGCCAGGAACAATAGAAGAAGCTCCAGAAGAAGATCCAGAGGAAGCGCCAGAAGATGCGACAGAAGCCTGGCCGAAAAAGGTTCGTCCCAGTTTTATGAAAGATGCAACCGTTCCGATTCCTGCGGCGAACAGCAGATAATATTCCCAACTGCCTTTCAGGGCATAGGACAGGGCCGTTTTGCTTGCGTAGCCGTTCATGGGGGGAATGGCGGTGATCGCCAGGGCAGCGGCCATGAAGGCGATAAGCGTAACGGGAAACCGTTCGCCCGCACCCCGAAGAATGGCCGCCCCCCCTCTCAGCCGGTACACGTTCCGTTCTCCGGCGGCATCGCTGAGGTTTCCCACGGTGAGAAACAGAAGCCCCTTAAACAGGGCGTGAAACAGTGCGTGAAGAAAGGCCGCGCTCATGAGGGCCGCTCCCTGGGGCGTGTCAGGGCCCGCATTGAGGGCCGCCCCCCAGGCTGCAACAACATACCCGATTTGGCTTACACTGTGGTAGGCTAACAGCCGTTTAACGTCACTCTGCGAAAGGGCGATGATTACCGCTACAAGCGCGGTGAGGGCGCCGGCGTAGCCCATCAGCTGGGCAGCAGCAGCACCGGCGGGAATGAGAAGGATCACCCTGGAGAGGGCGAACAGAGGAGTCTTGATCAGGACACCCGAGAGAACAGCGGAGATGCTGTGGGGTGCCAGGGCATGGGCGTCGGGAAGCCAGCCGTACACCGGCATAATGGCCACCCGGATGGCCACCGCACCCACGATGAGACTCAACGAAACAATGGCTGCAAGCCCTCCCTGATCCGGCATGGCCGCAAGAGATGCTGCAATGCTCTGGTAGCCCAGGCTTCCTGTGAGGCGGTAGAGACCGAAAATCCCGATAAGGAAAAAGACCATTGCAGTGGCGCTCACCATCAGATAGGAAAATGAGGCAAGCATGGCGCCGGGTTTTTCGCTGGAGGCAACCAGCACATAGGAAGCAATTCCCATTACTTCAAGGCACACAAAGAGGTTGAAAATATCGGCGGTCATGGAGGTGGCCGCAAGGGCTGCGGTCTGAATGAGAAATACCGATGTAAAACCTGCGCCCTTGGGGCCCTTTCCCAGACTGTAAATCCATGCGCTTCCTGCAACCGTAAAACCCATGAGATTCACCAGCCAGGCAAGACCGTCAAAGCGGAATTGAATGCCCACCTGAGGGCTCCAGCCCCCGATAATCCCGCTGTATACGTTTCCGTTTAAAATATCCGGTAGAGTGTACACGAGCATAATCCAGGGCAGGGCAAGCCCGATGAATGCACCGGTATATTCAAGTACCCGGCTTTTGGAGCCGGAAAAGAATGCTTTGGAAAGAAGGGCCAATGCGGCACCCAACAGCGGCAGCCCCACCAGGCTGTATACCATATCCGAGTTAATTATCGTCATTGCTGCTCAGCCGTGAATAAATGGTATCGATATTGAACGATCCCGTGGCAGTGTAGAGGCGGTATGCAAGAGCCAGGGCCAGGGCGTTGATGCACACGCCGATTACTATGGCGGTGAGCATGAGCGCTTGGGGCACGGGGTCTACAATTGATTCAATCCCTTCCCCCAAAATCGGTGAATCGCTTCCTATGCCTGCACCCTCCACAATAAACAGTAACACCGCCGCAGTATTGATGATGGTAAGGCCGAATATCTTCTTGATGATATTTCGGTTCCCGATAATCGCCGTGAATCCGGTGAGAAAGATTACAGCCAGTAAAATTCGTTCAATCATGTACCCTCCCCAACATTGCAATGCTCATAAAGCCAATCCCGGCACCCACCTTCAGTCCGATTACCGTATTTAAAAACACAATAAATGCCACATCCGGCAGTCCGGTACCACGAATAAAGTTGGAAAAAAATCCCCCTCCCAAGATGCTCCCGGTGAGCCCAGCCAGTACCAAAATGAAAAACGCCCCGGCCTCCAGACCGGCCAGAATTCCCGGCTCGGTGAGCCTTGTGGATGCTCCTTGGCGCCCGCCTAAAGAAAGAAACACAATCCCTGACGCGATTACCACGCCCCCCTGAAATCCTCCTCCCGGGGAAAGATGGCCGTAGAGCATAACATACACGCCGAAGATCAGTACGATGGGGCCGAGCTTGCCGGTTACCACTTCAATAAGAGCCGTGCGAAGGCGTTTGGGATGAATGTTCTCTCCATGGGTGGTGTGCGAAGGAACAGGTTTCTCAAAATCGAAACCTTTGGCGAGAACCGACCCGCTATGGGCGATAATCCCAATGGTACCGCTCACTGCGACAAGGAGTACGATGGTTTCACCAAGCGTGTCAAATACCCGGTAGCCTAAATAAATGGAGCTCACGGTATTCAGCGCTCCGGTTTCCCCCAGTGCCTGAGTCTGCAGATAATCTCTGGCCATCTCGGGCCATGGATGGTCGCTGAGAATTAAGGGAAGGAGAAGCAGACCCGCAGCGAGTACCGATAATACGATCTGAAAATAAAATCCCACTCCCGCTGTGCCCGCTGAACGACGGCTGCGGCCTGCTGTTCTGGATCCGTCATTCATCATTCTGTCTTTGGATCTAGTCATCCTCATCACCCCGCTGAGTGGCCTTTATGGCCCAGACAAAAATTACGGTGGATACCCCGGCGCCTACCGCAGCCTCGGTAATGGCAACATCCGGCGCCTGCAGCAGGTAAAATAGCAGGGCAGATACCAGGCTGATTCCCGAAAGGGCAATTACCCCGTAGAGCAGATCCCGGGACACGAGGGTATAGATCGAAAGCACGGCAATAACAGACAAAAACAGAATAATCATTAAGTCTCCCCAGCGCCGGATTGACCGGGATCTTTTCTCCGCTTGCGTTTGAGCCGCTTTTGCATAATGTTGCGAAGCCGCTTTTTCCGTCCGGGTCTGATTTTACGTTCCGGACCGCTCCGCTTCTGATCCCTGGGTTTCCATGCCGGGAGATCGGAATTCCATGCGAAGCGGGCTACAATGTGGGCTCCGGTGGGGGAAGAGAGCAGGAAGAAAATAATGATAATTACAATTCGGCCCGCAATCGCCCAGTTAGGAGCCAGGATCAGCGCACCGATGAATACCGAAACCACAGCAGTAGTTCCTGCCAGGGATCCTGCCTGGAGACGGGTATAAGCGTCAGGAAAGCGGAACAGTCCGATGATTCCCCCCAGGGTGAATATTCCCGCCAGAGTAAATGTTATAAATGCTAAAATTTCCCGTACCAATTCCATTATGCAGAACCATCCTCATCCGTTATCTTGTCTTTGAGAAAACGAGCAATGGCCAAAAAGCCCAGGAATCCGAAAATATCGTAGACAAGGGCCACATCGAGGTACAGGGCTCGGCCCAGGGCAACCCCCCGGGTAACCAGAAACGCAAGGGCCAGGCCTGAGAGAATATTCAATGCAACCAGACGGTCCGCCCCGGTGGGGCCGATAATCAGGCGGATGAAAACCACAGCGGATGCTCCCGCAAGAACCCATTGCATCAGTTCAAGCATCAGTTCTCTCATTGCCACACCTTCCTCAGAAGGTTTTCCAGGCGTCCTTTTACCTGTTCCCCCGCTGCCCGGGAATTGGATGTATTGCAGAAAATCCAGTGTACAATCAGATGATCATCGTTTAAATCTATGGTGATGGTTCCCGGCGTAAACGTGATGGAATTGGATAGAACCATTCTGCCCAGATCCGACTTTATCCGGGTGCGGAAGTGTACAATTCTTGGATTAATACCTCCGGTGAACACCGCAGCAAGGAGTTTGAAACTGGAGGCATAGAGGGCATACAACAGCAGAAGCAGATAGAGAATCAGCATAAGTGGTCTGGGCATAAATGAATTCAGCGAGGCTTCGTGGGATGCAATGAATTCATCGTAGGTGAGGGCGGCGACAAAAACCGAACCGAGGGCTCCTGCGAAAAGAGAAAAGGGTTCCAGGCTTGCGGTGAATATCAGCCAAACAAGATACAAAACTGCGCTGCTTATTAGAAAACGGGTGAGCCGCCACCTCTGATCCGTACGCATTGGCTATGAGTCCGTTTGGCAGAGCACGGAGTAAAATGACCGGGAGTCTGACGCCTCCAGAAATCGGTTTCGGTACGCAGGATCATGGAGGAGTCGGGCTATCTTGGACAAAACCTTCAGATGTATCCCTGTATCTTTCTTGGGGCCGGCCATGAGAAACACCAGCTGAACCTGATCCCCGTCCTGGGAATCAAAATCTATGGGTTCATGCAGACGTGCAGCCGCCACCCGGGTAGTGCTGATGGATGCTGAATGAGCATGGGGAATGGCACAGCCCGACCCGACGGCGGTAGAGGAAAGGCTTTCTCTCTCCATAATATCTGAGAATAGTCCTTCAGTATCCTGTACATCGCCGCTTGCCTCCAGGGCATGAATCAATCTTCTGATGCAGTCCTTTTTGTTTGAGACAGCCTCGTCCACAAGAATCCATTCAGGGGAAATCATTTTACACAGTGCACCCATATGCCTAAACCTCTTCATCCTCGGGAACCAGCCCGGTGGCCCAGTCAACAGGAATGGTAAACATAATACCCGTTCCGGGATTCTCAAGGCCGCCAACCACCTTGTCCACCAGGGATTTTACCCGGCTGATAATATCATCATTTTTAATAACTGAAATGATCGTCTTATTGTAGGGTTTATTGCCCTTCATGAATTCCTTAAATCCAGCAAACAGCGGGACCTCGTAGGCAAGAAAACGTCCCATTCCTTCGGAATCCAGGAGAGTAGCGCCGGCAACACCTGCCTCCACATAGGCTTCCAGTACGTCTTCAAGAAACTCTTCTTTATTCAGAACAAAAACCAGCAATTTCATGGAACTCTCCGTAGGAATGGTAGGTTGATGGTATCCACAATGTCAAGAAATTTATAGGGGGGTACTATGTGTGAAGATTTTTAACTGGTTACCAACAGCTGCGGATTAAATGATGCAGTGACCTCTATCTTGATGTATGTCAGCGAATTATGGTAAGCTTGGACGATCAAAATTCTATAAAAACATTTATTTAAAATTAGGAAATTGCATATGTTTATCAAATCAATTGGAAATAGAATTGAGAAAATCTATTCCAGCCAATCTCTTATAATGGTATATCGGGCTCAGGCACTATTCTGGATTGAATTATTCACCGGCACTCTTTTTGTTTTCGGGTTCGTTTTGAATATTCTGGAAGGGGATCTTGTACCAGCATTTCTCGAACTTGCCTTTGCAGTGATTCTTTTCGGAGGTTTGCCGTTTCTTCTCAGAGGTAAAGCCAACCAAGTAGCCGATGCGATTATTTATTTAGCGGTGGTGATGGGTTATGCTGTGGGGGTCCTTGGTGTTGATCCGTCAATCAGAGCTGTAAATGAGTCATTGACCTATTTTCTGCCCACTCTTGCCGCTTTGGCCCTGCTTTCAAATTCAGCTCGCCAAGCTGTTGTTATATCGGTTACAATTATTGCAGGATTACTGATATCAGCCTTTACCAAGGTGATTCCGTATGCTCAACAGAACGGAATACCATCAACTGACTATAGTTTCAAAATCATCGCTCCGGTAATACTGACAGTGCTTGCTCTGGCCTTTACTGTGATGGTGGTGTATTCCTCCAGGAAAACGCTGAAACGTCTCATGGAAGTAAACACTGAATCGGAAAACAGATTTGGGTTGCTCGCAAATACAGTGGGATCGGTGAAGGATGGGGTGAATATTTCAGAAAAACTCGGTAATTCCGCTCAAAGCTCACTGGAGTCCATTCGAGGAATAAATTCTGAAATCAACAGCATACAGGCATCTATTTCAAGACTTCAGGAAGAGACTGAACAGACTTCCCATGCCTACGTCAACATTCAGAAAGCGGAAAAATCAGTTGCCGGTGAGATGCATGCTCAATCATCAGCGGTTGAGCAGACATCATCTGTAATAGCCGAAATAACCGCATCTATCAAACAGCTCTCGCATTCGGCCAACGATAAAAAAACCCAACTTGAAGAATTGATATCCTCAGAAAAGGCAATGGCCGCAAGGATGGGAACCACAGCTAACGCATTCCAGAGCTCCCGGGACGCTTCTGCACAAATGCTGGAAGTTATTCATGTAATCCGTGATATTTCTGAACGAACAAACCTTTTGGCAATGAATGCTTCCATAGAGGCCGCTCACGCAGGCGACAGGGGCAGAGGGTTTGCGGTGGTCGCACATGAAATACGGAAGCTTAGTGGAGAGATCAGTGATAACCTCACGCATATACAGAGCCGTGTCACTGATAATATGGCGGAAGTTGATCAGGCTGTGAGCGCATTTGGTGAAATGGAAGGTCAATTCACAAAAATATCCGGTAAAATCCAGGATGTTCACGATTCACTTGGAGAGATGATTTCAGGACTTAGAGAATTGGCTACGGGAAGCGACGAAATACAGAATACAACCAATAACCTGGCAGAGGTGAACTCTTTGGTCCAGGAATCTTTGGTAAATGTAAGTACTCAGATATCTTCAGGCAGCAAAAGTGTTGAGAGTATAAGTGATACAGTTCGGCGAATCTCCGTTTCAGTGGATCAGATCGGAAATACAGCCGGAAGTATTGAGAAAGAAAGTGAATCAATAGTGCAGATCGGTGAAGAGAATACCCGGCACATACGAGTCCTCGAAGAATCCCTTGGCTGAAAATATTCAGGATATTTCAATGCCGTCTATATTTCCGGGCGGCATATCTTAACAGAGTCCTTCCTTCCTGAGAAACCTCAGTATTCTATGACGTTATAGCCAATATCTATAAACCGGTCGAATCTATAATCTCGTTGTTTTATACATGATAACTTTCTATTATCTGTAATCTTAAAAAATGATTGAGATATGAAATAATCACAAAAAAATTCACATAAAAAGCTGATTACATAAAATAATAGGAAAGTACTGGATTTAATGTGAAATATATTATATTATACTCCTATAGTCCGGGTGTTAATCCGGATTGAATCTTTAAGGAGACGAGGTACCGACTATGAAGAAAATCATATCAGTACTCATGATTGCTCTGATTGCAATCGTATTGATTGGCTGTTCAAGCGCTGAAGCGCCAACCGGTTTTGCACCGAATCAGGTTGTCGAAGCATATGCATATACTCACGGCGGATACGTGGGACAGGCTGTGGTTACAACCGATGCGGATGGCCGCCTGGATGTAACCCTGGATGAAGCTTTTCTCCCCCATTCATTGGCCGTTGTAACTGTGGGCGAAGACGGCTGGACCGAAGACAACACCGTCTTTTACATTCAGCGGGGTTCTGAAGTTCGTGTTGCCAAATGGGTTGAATACGATGGCACCGTATATACCGGATCCACTGTAGGTACGGCACTTGTGTATGTAGCCGCCGATGAAAACGGTGAAGCTGCGGGAAATACCGTACTGGAAAAAGCTATCCTGCGCAATCATTCCACCATGGAAGCATACTACGACATCATCGCAGCCGGCGGTTTCAAGATATTCAAAGAATTCGGCGGACAGGCTGAAGCCGTTGAGACCACTAATTACGGCGGTTTGTTTAAGCGGGGTTCAGAGTACTGGAACTTTGGTCTCGGCTGGATGGGCAACATCGAAGCGATTGAAGAGTTTGCAGAAACCACCGGCGTAGGCTTCTCTCCCGCTGAAATTGTTCGTGCCAGCGAAGAGGACAGCGACGGTATGCGTAAATGGTCTGTTGCCGATGCTGTAACCGGAGCAACTGCCTCCGACTTCTATGACTACTTCGGTCTGATACAGAAGGCTGTAGGTCAGCTGAAAATGCAGTAAACATCTTCTATTTTAGAAGATACATGTGAATACATGCGGGATGTCCGGGCTATAATCCGGACATCCCGTTTTTTTGGTTCAACTATGCAAGACCCACCGCCATGGCGGGCCGCTTTGCAAGTTCGCCGATGATTAATTCACTATCGTCGGGGAGAATTCGGTTGGATTTCACAGTTCCGCATTTTTCGCAACGATGGAGAATTGAAAGTTCTCCATTGTCTTTTACCCAGAGGGCAATAGGATGCATAATTCCTTTGCAGCGGCTGCGCCGGTCTCCCGGCAGCAGATCCACGTGGAGGCTGTGAAGGCAGGCAGGACAATGATTGCGGTGCCGCGAACCGGAAGTCGGAAGAGCCACAGGCATACCGCAGTGTGCGCACTGGAAGGGCCCGAAGCCGTTGCTCACCGATTCAAATTTTTGTTCATATTTACGACCCATTTTCAGCATCCCTCCCTTTTCCGGCCCGTTTCCGTTGCTTCTTCACATACTGGGCCACTTCCTTTTCCCATTCACGTTTTTTACGCAGAGCATCCTGCCGGTTATGTATGAAGTGCAGTTCCTTCCTTTGTTTGAGATAGGCTTGGTATCTGTCTGGGAGAATTCTTTGCTCTCTGACCGCCTCCAGGACTGCACAACCCGGTTCGTGCTCATGACTGCAGTCGCTGAACCGGCAATATGCCGCAAGTTCAAAAATGTCGTTGAAGCTGGTGTCCATGGCGGCGGAATCTGCACTCAATCCCACTTCCCGCAACCCTGGAGTATCGATTATGGCACCGGAATCAGCCAGAGGAAAAAGCTGACGACTGGTTGTGGTGTGTCTTCCCCGATGGTCATTGGAACGGAGGGCTGAGGTTTTCTGAACATTCTCTCCCAGAAGTGTATTGAGCAGGGTTGATTTTCCGGATCCGGATGAACCCACGAAAACCGCAGTGCGTCCACCGTGAAGACGGCTTTTCAGCTCTTCTACGCCGGTGCCATATTTTGCAGAGATACAGTAGATTTGAGCTCCCGGGTTGTACAGTTCCGCTTCCCGGACAAATTCATCGCTATGTTCCACTAAATCGGCCTTGTTGAGAACCAAGACCGGAGTGGCGCCCGAATCCCAGGCCAGGGTCATATAGCGCTCTATGCGCCGGAGATTAAAATCCCCATCCAGGCCGGAGATAATGAACACCAGATCTATGTTGGATGCGATTACTTGAACCGAGCTGCGTTTGCCCGGCGCGCTGCGCTGAAATCTGCTTTTTCGTTCCAAAACGTGATGAATTACTCCGTCGGACTGACCGTGGGGGAGTTGGATGGAAACCCAATCACCCACTGCAGGCCAACTCTGTTCAAGCCTGAGTTTGCCCGCCGGAGTGCATAGATGTTCTCCCAATTCGCTTTGAACGGTGAACAGATCATGATGTTTCCCGATAACCCGTGCAGGCATGAGATATAGGTTTCCTGCGGATGTTTCATTAATATGGTGAAATTTTTGATTCCAAACGGAGTTCCAACCGATGGATTCAAGATGCATTGTGTTCATTGGTAATGTCTTCCTCTAAAGGACAAGCCGCGACCGGACTGCTACCGGTACTGATCAGAAGGCAGAGGAAAACTTACAAGAAAGGAAGGGGGGCTGTTCCCAGATTCAGAGAACGGGCGGGTTTAACCCGGATTTACACCCTGTAAAGCTTACTTTGTGAAGTTATTCCGCTGCAGCCAGTAATTCGAAACGAAACCGGGGCTTTACGACAATGGGTAACATGTACACTCCTTGGTTAAATATCTTATAGGAATATATATGGAGATATGGTTTGATGTCAAGAAACTGCAGGTGTTCCATGACCGCCGGTAGCGGAGCGGTTTCCACATTCTTTGGGGCATTCACTACGAATTACAGTCTGCTTGAATCCAAAGCCTGTATTTGGTCCGGACGCAGGTCCAGATGCAAGCCGCATTCCTGCTTAACACCATGAAATCTGGTATCTCTGGGATGATGATCGTCCTCTCTCATGGCTCTGGATGAATGTGCGTCTCCCACGCTTTCATACCCTTCCTGGTGGAGGGGATGGGCCGGAAGGGAGTGGGCATCCAGATACGCAAGCAGATCTGAGCGTGTCCAGTGCAAAATTGGATGAATCTTAACTATGTCGTTTTGCCGATCCAGGGTCTTCAGATGGTTCCGGGCATCCGTCTGATCTTTTCGCACTCCGGCGATCCAAGCTTCGGCTCCCAACTCTTTAATTGCCCGGCCCATTGGCTGCACCTTTCTGATGTAGTCATAACTGTTCAGATCCTCAGGGTCACGGGATTCATATAATTTTCCATAGAGTGTCTCCATACGGGCGGGGCTTATATGGGATTGGTATACGTGAAGGTTTAGAGACAAACGTTTTCTCAGGTCCTCGGCAAAGAGATATGTTTCCCGGGGAAGATACCCTGTATCGATCCATACGACAGGAATATCTGGTACCACCGATGTGGCATGATGCAGCATTACCGCAGAGTATATTCCAAAACTTGTGGTCATGATGAGTGTATCCGAATATGTTTCATGAGCCCACCGGATCAGTTCATGGGGCTCTGGGGGGGTGCCATATTGACTCATAAAATCCTCCCTTGTCTCCAGCGGATGATTCCATGTTCCGTGGAGTCTGGATATTCTTTGTAATCCTCCATCTTTCTAAAAAGTTAACTAATACACGTAACAATATCAAGTATGATTATCAAGGCATCTGAAATTTGTCTCCTGCACGGGGAAAGTGTACTTTAAACAGACGATGAAACGGGCGCTGGAAGGAGCAATCATGGAAAATGGACCGCTGCTCACAGATTTGTACCAACTCACCATGGCATACGGCCTGTGGAAGACGGGTCGCAGTTCAATGGAGGGGACCTTTCATCTGTTTTTTCGGAAGGCTCCTTTTGGCGGACAATATGCCATTGCCGCGGGCATTGATGAAGCAGGTAAGTTTCTTAGCAGCTATCATTTCTCGGATAGTGATCTGGAATATTTGTCCGCCCTGGAGGACGGGGAAGGCAATAGACTATTCGACAAGGGCTTTATCCGTTATCTGGCAGATATGGAGCCTGAGTGCAGTATTGATGCGCTTGCTGAAGGCACTCCTGTGTTTCCTTTTGAACCTATTCTCAGGGTTCAGGGCCCGCTGCTTCAATGCATGCTTCTGGAAACTCCGCTTTTGAATTTTATTAACTTTCCAACGCTTATTGCAACCAAGGCCTCCAGAATTGTGCGGGCCGCCCAGGGTGATCCGGTCCTTGAGTTCGGGCTGCGCCGTGCCCAGGGGAGAAACGGCGGACTGAGTGCCAGCCGTGCAGCGTATATCGGAGGCTGTGCCGCAACCTCCAACGTGATGGCGGGGAAACACTACGGAATCCCGGTAAAAGGAACCATCGCCCACAGCTGGGTGATCTCCTTTTCCGATGAACTGGAATCGTTCAATTCATATGTTGATGTAATGCCTGGAAATTCCCTGCTCCTGGTAGACAGCTATTCCACCGAATCCGGGGTGCGTAATGCAATTGATGCAGGGAAGCGTCTGCGAAAGTCAGGCCATGAACTGGCTGGAATCCGCCTGGATTCAGGAGATCTGACCTATCTCAGCCGTGAGGCCCGCCGGATGCTGGACGATGCGGGTTTTAAAAATGCCAAAATTGTGGCCAGTAACAATCTGGATGAATATTTGATTTCCAGCTTGAAGGAGGAGGGGGCACAAATCGATATTTGGGGTGTGGGTACACGATTGATTACCGCATACGATCAGCCTGCCTTGGACGGAATATATAAATTAAGCGCTGTAAGAGATATCAATGGATCACCGGCCCTAAAGAAGTGGAGCCCCCGCCTGAAAGTCTCGGAACAGGCAATCAAGAGCAGTACGCCCGGAGTGCATCAAATACGGCGGTACAGTAAGGATGGAATATTCCGGGGAGATGCTATTTTCGATCTGGAATTGGGAATCGATCATCCCGGGGTTATTGTCGACCCCATGGATTCCACAAGATGGAAAAGGTTCGGGAATGAATACAGCTACGAAGATCTTCTTCGCCCAATGTTCCGCAACGGAAAGCCTGAGTACACTCCGAAATCCCTGGATGAAATCCGGGATTATACGGCGGATCAACTGAGCCGATTTCACCCCTCGGTGACCCGGCTGCTGAATCCGCATGATTATCCGGCGGGAAATGAAACCCGGCTTCACAATCTCAGGCAGGATATGATCATGGAAGCCCGGGCGTCCCGCTGAGAAAGTCCAGCTAAGAAGGCCGGATTCCCGGTAGTCACCTCACTGGAGTGACCTTACCGGAGAGATCTTACTGTGGTGACCGTATAGGAGAAAAAGTATGAATGCACTGATAATTATAGATGTACAAAATGATTTTGCACCAGGCGGTTCCCTTGCAGTTCCCAAGGGAGATGAAGTTGTTCCGGTGCTCAACCGAATAATTCCCCGATTTTCCCATGTTTTTACCACCCAGGACTGGCACCCCGGAGAGCATATGAGTTTTGCATCCAATCATCCCAACAGGGAGCCGGGAGATGTACTGCAGCTGGAAGGAACGGAACAGATTCTCTGGCCCGTGCATTGTGTACAGCACAGTGAAGGGGCGAACTTTATTCCCGGATTGAAGATTGACTCTGTTCAACGAAATTTCCGTAAAGGGATGGACCCTGAAGTGGATAGTTACAGCGGCTTTTTTGATAACGATCACCGCACTTCTTCAGGGCTTCATGATCATTTACAGGAAATTGGGGTGGATACACTGTATATTGCCGGCCTGGCCCTGGATGTGTGTGTGCTGTTCACCGCCCTGGATTCCCGGCAGCTGGGATATGAGACCTATCTGATCCAGGATGCAAGCAGAGCGGTGAATCTGAAACCCGGGGATGGGGAAGCCGCCCTGCAGCAAATGAAGGAGGCCGGTGTTCACTGTATCTACGCAGAAGAGATCAGGTCTTGAACTCCTGGATCCGAGCGTTAAGGGATTCGGATGAACTGCCCATCTCCCGGGCGATCTTTTCAACCTGGCTCATTGCTTCCCCGATCTGAACCGCACCGGAACTGATCTCTCCGATTCCGTTGGAAACCTCCCGGGAAAATCCTTCAACATCTTCCATGTTTTGTATAATGCTGCTGCTTTTCCGATTCACATCAGACGACTGTTCTCTAAGATTCACCGCAACCGAGGAAAGTTCCTCCATTGCCTGGAGGATTTCCTGTCCGCCCAGGTTAAGCTGTTGGGTATTCGATTCAATCTCGTCGAATGCTCCTGACACCTGCTGAACCTTGGTATCGATTTTTCCGAATGCCAGATGCACCTCCTTGAGATCCCCATCGGTCTGACTGATAGATCCAACAACCTCTTTGATGGTGCCGCCGATTTTTCCCGCATACTGAGAGGTTTCTTCCGCAAGTCGGCGGATTTCCTCGGCCACAACGGCGAAACCTCTGCCCCGCTCACCTGCGTGGGCGGCTTCAATGGCGGCGTTCATGCTCAACATGTTGATCTGGGCTGATATTTTGCCGATGACACCCACGAAGTCACTGATATGGTTAATATTGGAACTCACACCTTCACGGAAAGATGTTTCCATAGCCTGCATTTTTCCGCCTCCGTCCTGCGCGGTGCCTACCAGTTCGCGGCTTTGGGCTGCATGCTCCTCTACAACCTGAGAAACTTTTTTAATAGAAGCAAACATCTGGTTCACCGCGGCAACCGATTCATTTACCAGTTCTGACTGGGATCTGCTGATATCATCATTGACCCGGGCGGCTTCACTGATCTCCTTCACATGCTGAACGGAGCTTGCCAGATTTCTACCGAGACGCTGCATTTTCTCCTGAATGCTGTCAATGACCTGGGAAATCTGCTGGATCGCTGTGGCGGTCTGCTGGGTATTGCTGCTGAGATCGCTGCGGATATCCAGAGTGCGCCGGGAAACATGCTTAATATCTGCAATAATGCTTCCAAGGGACGCGAGGAATTCATTGAATTCCCCTGATAGGGCAGCGATTTCATCACGAGAGTTTATTTCCATTCGCTGGGTAAGATCGCCTCCGCCCCGGGCAATTTCACTCATCTTGGAGTGGACGTTTCTCACTGGCATGAGGGAAGAGCGGATGAACAGAGTTGTAAACAGACCGACGGCCAGGAAAGTGATAACTGCGATACTTATTTCGATGATTCTAAAATCACTAACCGCGGCGTACAATTCATCGGTCTTCATCGCGTAGCCGACAGTCCACCCGAAGGGGAGGTAGGTATCGAAGGTATACCATTTTTCTTCACCCCTCAAGCTGTACTCAATGGCTCCTGTTTGAAGGTCTACTGCTTCCTGAATGAATGCCATGTCACTCAATGCATCACTGCCTCGGCTCAGGGTGGGGTGCATGACCACATTGCCGTTCCGGTCCACGATGAAAGGATACACGGCCAGATCTTCTGCTGCGCTTCCCTGATAATACTGAAATTTCAGTTCCCGGAGAACGTTCATTTGCATCTGCTCAAGAAGATCTTCTTCAAACGATGCAAGATTGCCGCTGGTGAAGGATGCTGAATTTCCGGCGGCACGCTCTCTGCTGAGCATGTCCCGCTTCTCAATTTGAAACGCGGAGTTCTGATTTTCCAGACGGGCAGTAATGAGATGAATCCGGAAATCGAATTCCTCCCGGTTCTCCTCTACAATAATCCGTCTAAGCGCTGATTCCAGAAATACGGTCATAATAATGAAGGCAAGCATCAATATGCCCACCACCATTAAAGAAATTTTTAGATAGAGAGATAGTCCCTGTTTTTGCATGTGAGGCTCCGTTTATTTTTACATGGTTAGGCATTGCGAGTACAAGTTATTTAATTGAAAGGAGTTGTACCATGCACGGCAGCGGCTGTCAACTCTTCTCGCTGGTCATCTTCCGGGTCAGATCGAGGGGTTGAATTGTGAAAGTCGGCGGACAACAGAGGGCTCGAGATTTAATCCATCCCCGGCCAGGAGAAATTGTTCGGCACCTCCCCATTGTTCATCAATATAATCCAGGACCGGGAGCAGATACTCTGCACGGACTTCCAGCAAGGGTCTGAGTACTTCCGGATCCGCACGGAAAAGGCTAGCGATACGAATGCGGGTAAAAATCTTTTTAATAAGGGCTTTGTTATGAATGTTTGAGGCCAGATACTCCTCCAGCACTTCTTCTGTCGACATTCCCGATAGGCGTTGAAGGATTGCGCTGGCAAATCCGGTGCGGTCCTTTCCCGCCGTACAGTGAAAAACCACAGAGCGGTCGTGCCGGGCATGAGGTGAGGAATTGGAAGTTTGCTCTGCCATGTGCTGACTGAGGAGATTAAAAAACGCTGAGTATTGTTCGCCGGCCTGATCAATGAGCCTTCTGCCCAGGCTGGACATGTATTCGGCGGGGTCCAACTCTCCGTTTCCCCTGAGAAGCTCCTGCATGTTCCGGTGGACTTCTTCGCCCCCGGCGTCGATGGGGAGGTGATGATATGCAACACCCCGTGGGAGTTTGTCGGGAGCTCTTTTACGTTCAAACTCGCTGCGGAAATCGATTACCCTGGTGATGCCCAAGGTTTCAAGGGCAGAATGGCTGCCCGGATGTAATCTGCTCAGCTCCCCGGAGCGGTACAGGCGAACAGCCGGTGCAGGAAGCCCCTGATCTGGGAATACGGGGCGGAAATTGTATGCTCTGATCTTCCTCAGTAGCTGTCGTTCGGATATCGCATTACTCATCGTTAATTGGTTCTCCCCTTAAAGAATCAGGATATTGAAACAGAGGCTATGTATATGGCGAAGCCCAGATAAAAAGCGATACTTCCAGCCAGTACAAAAAGATGCCAAATTACATGGGAGTAGGGCAGCTTTTTCCACGCATAGAAAATGAACCCCAGGGAGTAGGTAACCCCGCCGATAATAGCCCAGAGCAAAAATCCCGGAGGAGCAATTCGCGAGAGGGGACCTATGGCCATGAGAATCATCCAGCCAAGTGGTATGTAGAGACTGTCGATTACAATGTTAGGCTTTTTCACCACCCACATTTTCATAATAAAACCAAACACCGAAAGCCCCCATACAATACCAAACAGCGTCCAACCCAGGGGGGTGCGGAGAATCACCAGGGTAATGGGAGTATATGTTCCCGCGATAAGCAGATAAATAGAAGCATGATCCAGGCGGGAAAAGCGCCGTTGAAGAAGGGGAAAGGGGGCGGAGGCATGGAGCAGGGCGGATGAGAGATAGAGGATGATCTGGCTGACACCATATACAGAGAATGCCGTGTACTTCCATGGACTTGGATTATTACTGCTGAGCAGCAGAAGCACTACCAGGCCTGCAATGGACATACCTGCTCCTATGGAGTGGAGCATGCTGTTCAGTATTTCTTCAATTGCTGAATTCCCGTCATGGCTGATCTGATCCGGGCACAGCTGTTCGCTGAAAAGCCGGTGAATACCTGATTTGGATTTCATGTAGGATTCCTCTGCCGCTGTGTAGATTTCAGATATATATTACTGAAAAATACATAGCCTGTCATCAGAATATCTATCTCCCAATTCCCGAGTATGGTTACTTATTGGGAGAGACCCGGAATAAGCTGACAGCCCGGATCATTTTATGTTATTTTAGGCTCTATGGAAAAGCTGTCTCCCAAATTCATGCGTTCTGTAATTGCCCTTCTTGGTGTAATTGTAACCCTTCTCGTTATGGGTTTTCTCAAACTGGCCGGGCCGGTGCTTATCCCCTTTGTTGTTGCATTTCTGCTTTCTTTTGTCCTCAACCCCCTTGTGGAGGTTCTGGTAAAAATCAAAATCCCCAGGATCGTGGCCATTCTCATGGTGATAATTGTGCTGGTGGGTTTGAGTTTTCTTATTGGACTGATTTTGTACGAAAGCATCCAGAGCATTCTGCGGAATTTCGGGAAGTATCAGGACCGCTACACTGAGGTGACCGGGTTCATTGCAAGCATGCTGAATCTGCCCGGAGATTATTTTGAGACTCTGGAGATAAGCGGTACCATTTTCAGCATCGTAGGACAGGTCTCGGGAAATCTGGTGAACTTTCTGGGAAATACCATGTTGGTTCTGATCTTTATGCTGTTCCTCTTTTTGGAAAAACCGTTTATCAGGAGAAAACTTGTGGACGCAATCCGCCATGAGGAAACGGAGCGGATTGCCCGGATTTTCGCGGATATTACCCATCAGGTTGGCCGGTATTTAATGGTTAAGTTTTTTGTCAGCCTGCTCACCTCTATTATCGTATTCTTCGGCTTTAGTGCAATCGGCATCGATTTTGCATTTGTGTGGGCTGTTCTGACATTTCTGTTTAATTTTATTCCCACCATCGGTTCCATCAGTATTTCCGCCATTACATCGGTGTTTGCAATTATTCAATTCTTCCCCCAATATGAACCGATTATTCTGGCGGTTCTGGCCATGGTTATTCCCCAGATCATTATTGGGAACATTATCGATCCAAAACTGCTGGGAGACAGCCTGAATCTATCACCGGTAATTATTCTTGTGGCTATGCTTATCTGGGGTTATTTATGGGGAATCGCAGGTCTTTTTCTGGCCGTACCTCTGACCGTGGGGCTGAAAATTGTTTTTGAACATGTGCCCAGCATGCGCTACATCAGCATTCTCATGGGAACGGGGACGTTCGGAGAGCGGAAAGCCAGAATTAAAGCAAACCGTATAAGAGCCGCTGAACGAAGGCGGGCACGCAAATCCGCCGGAGACGGTCAGAACAGTCCCGGCACCGGCAATACCAGGAATACCTCGACCGGAACAGCATACCAAGAGCCTTCCGGAGAAGCATAACATCATCAGGAGATAAAAATGGAAAAGAAGCGTCTTCTCACGGGAGACAGACCCACGGGTAAACTGCACCTTGGACACTATGTGGGTTCGATTCAGAACAGGGTCAAACTTCAGGAACAATACGATTCCTACATCTTTGTGGCCGACCTCCACATGCTTACAACCAAGCCCAGCAAAGAAGCCATTGATCAAATCAGTGAGAATGCAAGAAATATTGTCCTGGACTACCTAGCCTGTGGAATCGACCCGGAAAAGGTTACCATCTATATGCAATCCGCACTGCCGGAGATCTATGAGCTGAATCTCCTTTTTGAAATGCTGGTAAGCGTTCCCCGTCTTGAACGTCTTCCCAGTCTCAAAGACATGGCCAGGGATGCGCATCTGAACGAAATGCCATTCGGTCTGCTGGGCTACCCCGTGCTTCAAAGTGCGGATATTCTCCTGCCCCGGGCTCATGTGGTTCCGGTGGGAAAGGATAACGAGGCCCACGTGGAGCTCACAAGGGAGATCGCACGGCGCTTTAATCACCATTATGCTGAGGTATTCCCTGTGCCCGAACCCATCGTGGGTACCGCCACACTGGTGGGAACCGACGGTCAGGGGAAAATGTCCAAAAGCCTGAACAATGCAATTCTTCTTTCCGATGATGCAAAAACCGTGGAAAAACGGGTAAAGGGAATGTTCACCGATCCCAACCGGGTAAGAGCAGATATCCCCGGCAAAGTGGAAGGTAATCCGGTGTTCATGTATCATGATATTTTCAACCCCGACACCCCGGAAGTGGATGATCTGAAAGAGCGCTACCGAAAGGGAAGCGTGGGAGATGTTGAAGTTAAAGAAAAACTTGCCAAGGCGCTGAACGCTTTTATGGACCCCATGCGTGAGCGCCGGGAAAAGTATGAATCCATGAGCGGTTACGTGGATGAAGTGATATACCAGGGTACCATGAAAATGCGGGAGATCGGACGCCAGACGATTATTGATACCCGCAAGGCCATGGGGCTTACCGGTGCCTGGAACCGCATCAGCCGGAAAGCTGAGAAGTTCCGAAAAAATCAGAAAAAAGCAACAGGATGAGGCAATTTCAAAAACCAGCGATTTTGGGAAATTGCCGAGGCCTTTGGAAATCATAATTCTCTTCTTATTAAACGGATTATGATTTTGACCCGTGATTTAGCATCTTTCAAGATTTATTGTTGAAAGATGCTCGGATGTGTGAACCGGGACAGGATACCATGAAAGGTAAAATTGTCAGGACAAACCTGAAACAAAGCCCGTTGGAGAACGCTCCAATTCAGGCTGTGTTGTTCGACATGGATGGAACCCTTGTGGATTCCGAACCTCTTTGGCATGAAGCGGACAAGAGCTGGCTGGAGAGAAAGGGTATTGAGCTCACCCCGGATGAGTGGATCCATATTGTGGGGAAGGGCGGTGCCGCCTTTGTTCGTGAACTCATGGCCCATAAAGGGCTTCAGGGCAGCTTCCCGGACCTGCTGGAGGAGAAGAACCGGGAATTCATACGGATTGCCGCCACAGAATCCAGAGCGTACCCGGAAATGATAACCTTCGCCCGGGAGATAAAACGCCGGGGCCTGCCCAGGGCCATCGCATCCGCCTCCAGTCCGGCCATTATACAAACCACCCTTGAGTGCATCGGTGAAACCGAACTCTTTGATCTGCGATGCTCCGGCGATTCAGTTTCCGAAAGCAAACCCCATCCCATGTTGTTCCGGCATACCGCCTCACTGCTGGGCGTACCTGCGGAGAACTGCCTGGTAATCGAGGACAGTCAGTACGGTGTGGAGGCGGGACTCCGGGCGGGAATGACCGTAGTGGGCGTTCCCCACCACATTCCCGGGGAGCTTGAACAGCTGTTTTCCCGGGCCCACTTCCTCTTTCCCGGTGGAATGAAGGAATTCTCCGCCGGGGTTCTCCTTGAGCATCTCCATGAGGCCGGTCTCCTTGAATGAATTGTATCGGCTTCCATTTTCAAAAACGGGGTATTGTTGTGGAGCGCTTCAATGGAGTTAGCCGGGTGGAGAATTCAAGGATTCCAGCAGCGCATATTGGATATATACAATGAGCGGGGACGGGGCATGCCCTGGCGTGAGGATACATCACCTTACAGTATTTTTCTCTCAGAAATGATGCTTCAGCAGACCCAGGTATCAAGGGTAACAGAATATTATGAGCGTTTTCTGCGTGTCTATCCGGATTTTCAATCCCTTGCGGATGCTGCTCTTCCTGAACTTTTGTCTAACTGGAAAGGGCTGGGATATAATCGCCGAGCCAAGTTCATGCGGGAAGCGGCTCGAATGGTGTGCCGGGATTATGCCGGCCGCCTTCCAGCCGATCCCGATGAGTTGAGGAAGCTGCCGGGAATCGGCCCTAATACTGCCGGATCCATATCCGCCTTCGCTTTTAATCTTCCCGTGGTGTTCATAGAAACCAATATCCGGCGGGTAATGATTCATGAGTTTTTTCCGGAGCAGGAAACAGAGGGCGCCGGTTACCCGGCTGAGTCAGCCGACAGGTACGCAACCCCGAAGGCCCGGGAAGCAGGAGTTCGGGACCGGGATATTATGCCGGTTATCGAGAAGACTCTTTTCAGGGAGAACCCGAGGGTCTGGTACTGGGCTCTCATGGATTACGGTGTTGAGCTGAAACGGAAATCAGGCAACGCCAACCGCAGAAGCGCCCACTACTCCCGTCAAAGTCCTTTTGAAGGCTCTCTGAGACAGCTTCGCTCGGGCATTCTTCATTTTTTAACAGAACAGGGCCCTGCGGATGAAGAAGGCATTTTTTCCCATGTTGAGACAGTGTTTGGAAAACATGGTCATGACAGGGTCCGTATACATAACACTCTTCGGAATCTTGAAAGCGAAGGGTTTATTCTCAAAGAAACAGCCCCGGGAGGCTACAGGATTGCCGATTGATGCCCGGGTTATTCGGAGTATATGGCCCCGGCTGTCTAATACGGCAGCCGGAGCGAATAGAATTAGTAAATAAATGCAGTGGAAGCGACTGCCAGTCCTGCACCTGAGGCCACGGCGAGTACCCTGTCTCCCCGTTTAATCCGTCCCTCCCGCACCCCTTCATGAAAGGCCATGGGAATACAGGCACTGCCGGTATAGCCGTAGCGGTCCATCACTGTAGTGGTTTTGCTTAGATCCTGGCCGAGAATTTCCATCACCTGATGGATTACCGACCTGTTTATCTGGGTGAAGAGAAAATGATCAATATCTTTTCGTTCCAGGGATATTTTTTTCAGCAGAGTATCAACCACTTCAGGCCAGAGCTTCACATTTCTGTCGCCGGGGAGCCGTTGAAGCAGTTGGAGACCGTACTCTCCGTCATCCAGCCGCTGTTTGGTTACCGGCTGGCGGGTGCCTCCGGAATAAACTCCCACATAGTTCCATTGAGTTCCGTCAGACAGGAGTTTTCCCCCCAGATATCTGTCATCCGTATCTGTGGTATTTTCCAAAATACACGCGGAGGCACCGTCGGCAAAAATGGAGTATCCGAATACATCTTTTTCCCGTACAAACGCCGGCATATTATAAAGACCAATTACACAGGCATACCGGATATCCGGATCGGCCTTCAGCAGTGCGCTGGCGTTGTTGAATGCCGCCACAAAACTTGAACAGCTGGCGTTAACATCATAAGTTCCAGTATACCGCTGTCCCCCCTGAATCCGTCCCTGAACGAGCATGCTGGTTGCCGGGGAGATGTATTCAGGGGTGTCGCTTGCGACGATAAACAGGCCGATATCCTGAGGATCAATGGCTGCATTCTTTATGGCATCACGGGCCGCTTTTTCGGCAAAATCCGCGGAAGTCTCATCAATTCCCCGGAGATGGGCAATGTGTCTCTGGCGTATGCCCAGTTTCTCCTCGGTTCGTGAGGCGTCAAATTCAATTCCTGCCAGTTTCATCAATTCGTTATTGTCAATTGCTTCGCCCGGTGCATACAGACCGGTGGATACGATTTTCATTTTGATACTCCTTTGCATAATAATTCGGAAAGTTCGGAAATAAATCCCGGGATATTGATAATGCGCTTGTTCAGGAGGGCTTCAATCCCAATATAATGGGATAAACCCATAAGGAAATTTGCGGCAATCCGGCGTTGTTCCCTGGGAAAAAGGGTCAGATTCTGAATGTAGCCCTCTTCAAACGCGTCGTAATACTGCCGAACCCAGGGTTTACCCACAAATTCCGCTTCTCTGACGATGCTGTAATATTCTTTATGTACATTGAAGAACGATAGAAAGTGCCAGACGCCGAAAATCTCCTGTTCAAGCCGGTTGCCGTGGGTCATGGCCTGACGGCTGAGGTAATGTCTGGTCTGCTTCCCGATTTGTTCTATAATAATGGAGAAAAACTGTTCTTTGCTGTCGAAATAGGTGTAGAAGGTTCCCACCGCAAGACCGGAGACTCTGACAATGTCCGCCACACCGATATCGTGATACCCTCTGCTGCCGATCAATTTCATGCCGGTTTCCAACAGACGTGCCCTGCTGTCCTCAGGTGGTGCTTCTTCTATGTCCGGAAAGACTTCGGGAATTTCGATATTGGGCTTTTGATCACCCGGATCTGTGAATATCCCCTCAAGTACATATTTCCGTATGAGATCAGGATCTCTCTGCAGCCCGTCATAGAGAGCCCGGGTGGAACAGAAGCGCAGGCCGGATATAATATAGAGGTACTCGGCTTCGCTAACCTCTCTTTCATAGACCAGTCTGCAGCATTGCATATAGATACTTCTCAGTTTTTCTTCATACTCGGGAAAACGGTATTGTCCTTCCCTGAATATGGTTACCTGCCGGCTGTGAACTTCACCGGCCCGGTAGATGGTTGCAATGAGGTTTTCCAGGCGGCTTTCAATAGTATCTCCGGGAATATCCAACAGCTCATTCCTGTACTGTTCGAGAAACTCATCCAGAAGATCCTTCACAAGAGCTGCTTTGTTGGGGTAGTAACGGTAGAAAACACCATTCGAGACAGCTGCCTGCCTGCAGATTTCTGCAATGGACACAGTTTCAAACCATTGATTGGAGAATAGGTTTAATGCAGCGTCCCGTAATTTTACTTTGGTGTTTTTTGCCATTCGTTTACCTCGTGTTGCCGCCCATGCCAGGTCAGATTTGTAAATACCCTGCTACAATGTTCCAGAATTTCCCGGGTAATTCAACCATAGGACTGTGGCCGCATCCGTCAATTTTATCAAGGGTGGCGGAGAACGCTTTTGCAGTTTCCTCAGCCTTGTTGTCATCGATCAGGATATCATGTTCGCCGTAAATTACGTGTACGGGACCCCCATATTGTTTTGCCGCTCTGCGATAATCCGCAGCCGCCAATGTATCGGCGTGACCGGTGTAGGTTTCAGGCTTCATACGGGAGGCATCATCAACCAGTTCTTGGAAAAATTCTTCGTCCTTCAGCGTGGGAACCACCGCCTTCAGCGCCTGGGCCAGCAGTTCACGGTTTGTTTTGTACTGCTCGATCACCGGGTAATGTTCCCTGGGAGTAACCAGTCCTTCCACGGGTGAGGAGTCCACCAGGAAAAGTCTGGTCACCCTCTCAGGGTGGGCGGTGGCAAAATCCATTGCCACCGCCCCGCCGAAACTGTGTCCCAGAAGAATAAAAGAGTCACAGTCAAAATAATCGGCAATAAAGCCCAGCCATCGTGAATAGTCAGGAACGCTCCATTCATCTATCTGTCCGGATTCACCGAAGTTAGGCAGATCCGGGGCAAGAGTAAGGCCGGGATATTTCCCCAGCAGCTTTTCAAACCAGCGTCCGCTCCCTGTGTTGCCGTGAATAAGTATCAGGGGGGGTAGGAGGGACTTCACAGAGGAGCCGCTGATGCGTACCTGAATTTGCGTTCCCAGAATTGTAATGGTTCTGGATTTCAACAAGGCTTGGTTTTCCATTTGGTTATTCTCCTGTCCTTTCCGGATACCGTTTTTACTATCCAGTATGTTCAAACATTACCCGGTCGGTGGAGGCAATTTCAAAAATCCTCGATTTTGGAAATTGCCAGGACCTTCAGAAATCATAATTCGATTCATATACATGAATTATGATTTCGACCCGATAAGCAGCATCTTTCAAGATTCAATTTTGAAAGATGCTCGGTGATTAGAGCATTTTTACTATCAGAGCGGTGGCCATTCCACCTCCTATACACAACGAGGCCAGTCCGTAGCTCAGTCCCCGCTTCTTCATTTCATGCAGAAGGGTAACGGTAATACGGTTTCCACTTGCCCCGAGGGGGTGGCCAAGGGCGATTGCGCCGCCGTTCACGTTGGTGCGCTCTTTGAGCCATTCCATGCTCACTTCATGATCCGCACTGAGTTCTTTGAGCACACCCAAACTCTGGGCGGCAAAGGCTTCATTCAGCTCAATGAGTTCCATTTCTTTCAGTGACATGCCCGCTTTTTCCAATACCTTCGTCACAGCCGGTGCAGGGGCAAGTCCCATAATGGAAGGATCCAGGGCCGCCTGACTGGTGGCAATAAGCTGGGCAATGGGTTTCAGCCCGTACTTTTTTACCGCCGATTCGGATGCCAGCAGAACCGCCGAGCCACCGTCATTTAAGCCCGAGGCATTTCCGGCGGTGACTGTTCCATCTTTTTCGAAGGCAGGTTTCAAACCGGCCAGGCTTTCTTTGGTGGTTTCGGTTCTGATATGTTCATCACTGTCCACAACCACCGTTTTTCGGCGGTCCTTTACCTCAACCGGTACAATTTCATCCTCGAATCGGCCCGAATCCCGTGCTTCCCCGGCTCTTCTCTGACTTTCTGCGGCAAAATCATCCTGCTCTTCCCTGCTGATGGAATGTTTTCGGACGATGTTTTCCGCTGTCACACCCATGTGGTAGTTATTGAATACATCGGTGAGCCCGTCCTGGATCAGGCTGTCCTCAACCTGCATTGCTCCAAGCTTGTTGCCCCAGCGGGCGGAAGAAGGTACGGTAAAGGGAGCCATGCTCATGTTTTCCATTCCCGCAGCAACCGCCAGACCGTGTTCTCCAAGTCTGATATTATCCGCTGCCAGCATAATGGTCTTCATTCCGCTTCCACAGAGAATATTCACAGTGTAGGCGGGAACTTGCTCGGGAACTCCCGCATATATTGACGCCTGTCTACCGGGACCCATTCCTTGACCGTTGGTAAGCACATTACCCACAATTACTTCACCAAGGTCCTCGGCAGGTACCCCGGCATTCTTAATTACTTCGCGGATCGCCGCAGCAGCCAGTTGGGTTGCCGGGGTTTTCTTGAAACTGCCGCCGAAGGTACCGATCGGGGTGCGCCTGGCGGCGACTATATACACGTTTTCCATTATTTTCTCCTAAATCTGCGGCAGCGGAGAGTCATCCGGCACACCGCAGGAATCGATATTATACGTATCCCAGCTTCGCTGCTTCCTTTTCAAGTTCTTCCCGAAAATCAGGATGGGCAATTGAAATGAGCAGCCGCGCCCGTTCGCTTGTTGTGCGCCCCTGCAGATGTACTGCACCGAATTCTGTGGCAACCCAGTCCAGGTCCTGTCTGGGGACGGTAACTGCAGATCCCGCAGGGAGCATGGGAACGATGGTGGATATGGTTCCCTTCTTGGCGGTGGAACGGAGGGCGATAAAGCCTTTGCCTCCCTTGGACTTCTGAGCTCCCCGGTGGGTGTCCAGCTGACCGCCGGTTCCCGAATACTGCACGGGTCCCAGACTCTCGGAGCACACCTGACCAGTTAGGTCGATGGTGATAGCCGTATTGATGCTGATCATCTTTTCATTCTGTGCGATCACATAGGGATCATTCACATAGCTTCCCCGGAGTTCCAGAACTGAGGGATTATTGTCCAGCCACTCATACATTCGCTTGGAACCCAGTGCAAAGGTGAACACAAATTTACCCGGCCAAAGGGTTTTATGTCTGTTGGTCACCGCACCGCTTTCAAACAAATCGATCATGCTTTCGGTAAACATTTCAGTATGAATACCCAGGTCTTTTTTATCTTCCAGAAGAGAAGCCACAGCATTGGGGATGCCCCCAATACCGATTTGAAGTGTGCTGCCGTCTTCAACAAGATCCGCAATATGCTTTGCAATCTGCTTTTCAGTTTCACCGGGTTCCAGAACCGGAATGGTGGGGATTTGAGATTCGAATTCCACAAGCATATCTGCCTGGGAAATATGAACCTGAGTATCACCGTGAATCCAGGGGACCTGAGGGTTGACTTCAAATACCACCATGTCCGACGCATCGATAACCTCGGCTTCATACACGTTGGATACACCCAGGTTGAAGAATCCGCTGTTTTCCTGCATGGGGGTGACAGGCCCCCAGTACACGATGGTGGCACCTTCTTCTTTCAGGGCCGCCAGTTTATTGGTTCCGGCTTGGTGCAGATTGTTGGGGATAAAATCCACAAGTTTATATCCAAGCTTGGCCGCTTTTCTATTTGAGGGCCCGAAGAACCAGTTTTCATTCATGAAGGTGCCCTCATACTGAGGATCTTCACAAAAATCGTAAGAGTTCATATTCAGACAGGACAGCACTTTGAGATGTTCAAAATGGTCCGCGAATTTGTGTATCTGGGACATGAATCCCTGACTTTCCATGGAAGCCATGCCCATAATGATGGCTGCATTTTTTGGGAGTGCACGGACTGCATCTTCCATGTTTCGCAGTTTCTGTTGGTATGCCTGTTTCCATTCAGCCATATTCTACCTTCCTCATACTTTCGGCCCGAAGACCCGCGGGCTCTCCGGGCGTAATGCTGTTTTTACAGGGTAAGTCCGCCGTTTACACTCAGAACCTGTCCGGTAATGAAGGAGGATGCATCGCTTGCCAGAAAAAGCGCAGCATTGGCAATATCTTCCGGTTCACCCATTCTCCCCAGGGTGGTTTTGCCAACCATAGCATCCAGAACCTTCTGGGGCATTTTCTCAGTCATGGGGGTACGGATGAATCCCGGGGCGATGGCGTTGGATCGTACCTGTGCGCCTTTCCGGGCAAATTCTTTGGCCCAGGTTTTCGCCATGGAGATAACTCCGCCTTTTGTAGCCGCATAATTGGACTGACCCACATTGCCCACTTCGCCCACAATGCTTGCCATGTTAATAATAGAGCCGCTGCCCTGATTCATCATTCTGGGTCCAATTTCCCGGGTGAGGTTGAACACGCCGGTGAGATTCACACTGATTACCGCGTTCCAGTCATCGTCTGACATTTTCTGGATCAGATTATCCCGGGTAATACCTGCGTTGTTTACCAGCACATCTATCCTGCCCTCCGCCTCCCAGATCTTCTCCACCACTGCCTTTACTGCGTCGGATTTGGTCACGTCGGCGCTCTCGCCTTTCACATTGGGATATGCCTTGGTGACCTCATCAAATCCATCAAATGCCATATCCAGGGCGTAGACCGCGGAAGCACCTGCTTCCGCCATGGTTTCCGCAATTTTCCGTCCGATTCCCCGGGCACCCCCGGTAATAATACATACCTTTCCGTCAAGGTTCATGTGTTGCTCCTCATGTAATATGTTTTCTGTATTGAGCACCCGGCGCCGGTATCCGGTAGCGGATGCATTGTATTTACCTGTTATTGACGCTGTCCGGTCCCCAGCGTACTGTTGCCGCCGCCCAGACTAAGCCTATTCCTGATCCCGGCTCCGGAATCTCAATCTGCACCATCATATTCGCCTAAAGTCCCAGGTACGCTTTTTCAACTTCCGGATTGCTGGCAAGTTCGTCGGCACTGCCGCTGAGCACTATCCGTCCGTTTTCGATTACATATCCCTTGTCAACCACCCGCAGGGTTTCCCGGACATTCTGTTCGGTGATCAGTACGCCCACCCGTTCCTTCATTTCTTTCAGGATGTTGAACAGTTCATGTACTATCGAAGGTTGAAGACCCAGACTGGGTTCATCCAGTATGAGCAGCTTCGGTCGGGCCATCAGGGCCCGGCCCACTGCAAGCATACGCTGCTGACCTCCGCTCAGGGTTCCTGCCAGCTGGGCATGGCGTTCCTTGAGAATCGGAAAGATGGCATACACCTCTTCAAGGGTGCGATCAATTTCGTCCCTTCCCAAAGGAGTGTTTTCCCCGCCGATTACCAGGTTCTCGTATACGCTGAGCCAGGGAAACAGCTCCCGTTCCTGGGGAACAACGGATATTCCCAGGCGAACCCTTTCATGGGTGGGGCGGGTGGTTACATCTTTGAAATCAAATACAATTTTGCCCGACTGGAGGGGAACCAGACCCAAAATAGTATTGATCAGGGTGGTCTTTCCCGCACCGTTAGGGCCGAACAAGCCCACTGATCCCCTGCCCACATCCAGGCTGAGGTCGTGGAGTACCTGAATCTTTCCGTATGACGCCCGTGCGTTTTTTATGCTTAACATCAGACTGCTCCTCCCAGGTATGCGGTTTTCACCCGTTCGTTTTTGCTCACCTCGGTATACGGTCCGTCTGCGATTAATTGACCGTTATCCAATACGATTACCCGGTTTGTCAGGGATGTGATAACGCCCATTACATGCTCAACCACGCCCACCGCAAGGTTTTGACGCTCTGCAATATGTTTGATCAGTTCAATCGCTTCTTTGGTTTCGGTGGAGTTCAGCCCTGCCATCACCTCATCAAGAAAGAGAATTTTGGGGTTACAGGCCAGAGCCTTTGCAATCTCCATCTTCTTGGTCTCAAGAATATTCAGATTGCTGGTCTGCCGGTTCAGTCTGTCCAGCCCAAGGTCCAGGCACAGCCGTGCAGCTGCATTCCGGGCGTCATGGGTGTTCATCTTCGATGCAAAAAGGAAACCCGTCATTACGTTCTCCAGAAGGGTGAGGTTTCGCAGCGGGTTGATCAGCTGGAAGGTTCTGCTGATACCCATGGATGCCCGGTCGTGGGCGGGTTTTCCAGTGATATCCTCCCCGTCCAGGTACACGGTTCCCTGGCTGGGGGTATGAATACCGGCTATAAGATTGATAAAGGTGGTTTTGCCCGCACCGTTGGGCCCTATGATGCCCAGGATTTCCCCGCTTTTCAGGCTCAGGTTCACCGAGTCTACGGCCACAAGTCCCCCGAAGGAGATGGTGAGGTTTTCGGTTCGCAGTTCACTCATGCAGGTTCTCCTTTGGTATTGGCCAGCTCCAGTTCTTCCTTGCTGGGGTAGTTGCTGGTGTTTTTGAACAGTTTTGCCTTAAAGATTCCCACTACACCCTGGGGCATAAACAGCAGAACCAGAATAATGATAATCCCGTATACCACCAGATGGCCGTAGGGAATGTAGAGTTTGAGAAATTCGCCTACTACTCCAAGGATCACCGCACCCACTACGGGCCCCCACGTTGAGTACATGCCGCCGAATAGGGCAATCGCCAGGGGAATGAGGGTATAGTTCGCATTGAAGTTGGATTCGGGGCTTACAAAACCGAACAGATGGGCATACCCACCGCCCACCATGGCCTGGATTGCCGACACAACGGCAAAGATGAACAGAAGGTTCTTATAAATATTGATACCGTTGGATTTTGCCACCACTTCATTGTCGTGAATGGCAGTAAGGGCATAGTGGATTTTGCTGCGCCGGAAGTACTCACTCAATGCTATTACCAATACGGCCATCACAATCATGAAACCATATTGCAGATACGAATTCCCGGCGAACAGCACCTGGGGCACCAGTTTTCCGTTGGGCCCTCCGGTTACAGGCGTCCAGTTATGCATGATAATTCGGAATATCTCTGCCAATGCCAGAGTGGTAATGGCGAAATACATTCCCCTCAGACGGAGAATAATCATCCCGAGACCGTAGGCAACCACACCCGAGAGAACTGCCCCCAGTATGATGGCTAAAACGCCGGGAATGTTATAATTCGCCGCCAGAACGGTGGCCGCATACCCCCCGAGACCGAAAAATCCTGCTATACCAAAGGAAAGCTGCCCGGAGCGTACAAGCATGTCCCAGCTCACTGCCAGAATCATATAGGTGATTACTGAGCGTCCGATAATCCGGGCATAGGGGCCGGCGAACATGGGCGCGATAAGGAGAATTGCTCCCACCACCATAAAGATAATTTCCAGGTTCCGGTTGTACGCAGTATCTTTTTGCAAGGCTTTCAGATCCGCAGTGCTCATGCCGCCCTCCTGAAACTTCGTACCAGAATTACAACCACGATCAGCACGAAGAAGATCATTGGCGCCCAGGGTGCACCGTGGGGAACCGCCATAATGGAACTTTCAGCAATACCCAGGAGAAGGCTTGCCGCCGCCACCATGGGCAGGTTTCCGATCCCGGCCATGGCCACCAGGCAGAACGATTTCATGGTGTAGCTGCCTCCCACGGCGGGAAATATCGAGAATTTTGTAAGAAAGAAACCGCCGAAAATCCCGATAAGCATGGACGCAATGCCGAAAATCAGGGCATAGGTGAGTTGAACATTGATTCCCACAATTTGGGCACCATTGGGATTTTGTCCAACAGCAAGGGCGGCCTTACCAAGTTTTGTACGTTTAAGAAAGAGCAGAAGAACAATCAGGAAAATGATTGCTACCACTGGAAACACAAAATCGTAAATTCCAAAGCTCATATCTCCCAGAGTTGCACTGGCACTTACATAGTCCAGGCTCAATTTGCGGGGCTGGCTTGTGGCGATAAGATTCACTGTCTGACTGAGCACCATTGCCACCCCGAAGGTGAGTATCAGCTGATTGAGTTCAGGCGCTTTTAAAGTATGTTGAATTGTTGTACGGAAAATCATCAGTCCAAACAAGAACATGAGAATTCCCGTGGGGATTGCCGAAAGAAGCGGATCCAGACCGAAGGTTCGTGCAAGATAGTAGCTGAGGTAAGCTGCCACCATCATCATTTCACCGTGGGCCAGATTGACAATATGTACAATCCCTAAAATCAGTGCCATGGGAATCGCGATGGCCGCGTATATCCCCGCACGTTGTATCCCGTAAATCAGGGCAGTGGGCTTCAGAACAATGAGCATAATGACGAAGAGGGCTCCTGCTGAAATTCCAGCTATCCTGATAATTTTAGATCTACTCATGAAGTTCTCCAAAATATGATCGAACAGATTCAGTTCATTATCTGTGGATGAAACCCGGGCGGGGTACGCCGCCCGGGATACAAGGTGTTAGCGCTCACTCCAGGGTGCAAAAGGATACACCGGTTCTGATGTAGCAAATTCGAAGGGCCAGATAACTTCCTGGCGTCCGTTCTGCCACTGCAGAATTTTCTGCTGGCGGATTCCCTGATTGCTGATAATGTTGGATGGACTGAAGGTGATGGTTTCACCCAGCGCACTTTCATACTCGGTCTTCTGCAATTCGGCGATTACCGCTTCCTTGTCCAGAGTACCTGCCCGTTCCACGGCTTCAGCAATAATGTGGATGGCTGAATAGCTCAGAGGTGCAAAATATGTGGCCGGTTCGTTGTCATACCTGCCAACATATCCGTCATAGAAGGTCTGGCTCACGTCACTCACTTCATTCAGGCTGGGAGCCCACATGCCGTAGAGGGTAACGTTTTCCGCAAGATTGGATTCGCCGAAGGATGCCGGCCATCCCGGAGGTGCACCCACATAAAGGGGAGGTGCAAAATTAATAGCCTTTGACTGCTCCATGAGGGGCAGGGCGTCGGCGTCATATCCCGCCCAGATAAATACATCGGGGTCATAGGATTTCGCCCGTTCCAGGACCGCGGTGTAGTCTCCGCCGCCAACTGCTGCGGACTGGAAGGCTTCCCCGTCAATTTCCATATCGGAAAACAGTGCCTGGGTTGCAGAATACGAAGCGCTTCCGAAGGCTCCTTCTTCATAGGCCAGGAACCATCTGCCGATGGAGATTTCAGGGTATTCTTCTGCGATGGCATTCCAGCCTTCCACATAAGATGCTCCCTGATTGTAATCCCAAGGATGAAGATGGAAATACCAGTCCTGGTTTTCACCCACTGCTTCTTCCGCCAAATGGCTGGCCGCACCGGTCCACATGGTGATCTTCTGGTAGGTTTTCATAACGGGGATCTGTCCAAGATGAACTCCGCTGGACATTCCGCCTACAAAAAAATCAACTTGATCGATGGTTGCAAGGCGCTCAACCGCAGCCGCACCCTTTTCGGGGCTTAGCTCACTGTCGATTACCACCAACTCAACCTGGCGTCCCAGTAGACCTCCCTGTTCGTTGATCTCATCAATTGCGATCTGGGCAGCTTTGCTTCCCTGATCTCCGGTGATGTCTCCCAGAGGCCAGATGCCTCCGAATTTGATAGGATCTCCTTCCGATGAACCTTCGGCAAATACTGAACCTGCCAAAAGCATCAGAATAAGAACCCCGTGCAAGAACTTGTGATTCATACTCTCCTCCTGTGAAAACTGAATCGGTTCTCATTTTTTTTGATTTTCAACCCGTATTGCAGATCTGTCAACAAAAAAGTGAGAGATGATTCGGTTTTCATTCCTGAAGAGCGTTTTATTTTTGAAAACCTTGAAATATCAGGGGTTAGGAGATTCAGCTGTCTCCCCGGCAAAGGGTCGAAGGACCCGTTCAAGCACATGGTGCAGTTTGCTAATTGCGATTCCGTAATTGGTGATAGGTACCTGAGAGTCCGCTGCCAGCCCCATGCGCTGTAGCATTCTTTTCCTGGTAATCATGCAGCCCCCGCAGTGAATCACCAAGCGGTATGCCGATATATCTTCAGGAAACTCTCCTCCGATGGTGTTGATCGCCAGGTTTCGGCCGCTGTATTGTCTCAGCCAGCGGGGAATTTTCACCCTTCCAATGTCATCACACATGGTCTTATGGGTACAGGTTTCGGCAATGAGAATTTTATCGCCGTCATCCAAATCATCGATTACACGGGCGCCATCCACAAAGGTCTTCAAGTCGCCTTTCAGCCTGCTGAACAAAATGGAAAACGTTGTGAGAGGAATATCCTCAGAGATGGATCCCGCAGCTTTCAGAACTGCCTGACTGTCGGTGATTGCCAGGTCGGGCGTATGCTTTAAGAGGGAGAGAGCCCAGTCAATCTCCCGCTCCTTTACGGTGAGGGTTGCCCCGTCGGCATCCAAAACCTCCCGGATGGCTTGAACCTGGGGAAGAATGAGCCTGCCCCGGGGTGCTTCCGTATCGATGGGCACCACCATCATCACAAGCTGGTATTCTCGGACCAAATCCTGCAGGAGGCTTCGCTCCTGTCGTCCTGCCTTCTCCAAGCCGACGATCAGCTCTCTGCTTAGTTCCTCCAGCCCACGCCCATCAACGTTGCTGATATGGTGGATGCTGATGTTTTGCTTCAATTCTGCGGATACTC
Source organism: Salinispira sp. (assembly GCF_059431795.1). NCBI lineage: Bacteria > Pseudomonadati > Spirochaetota > Spirochaetia > Spirochaetales > Spirochaetaceae > Salinispira > Salinispira sp. Next base: position 34,804 of record NZ_JBXWXS010000001.1, on the reverse strand, counting down.
CCCGCCCCTGTTCCAGCTCGTTCAGAACTGCATCCACCTTGGCGGATTCCTCCGGGATATCCCGGTGGGTGAACACCACATGCAGCTTTGTGACCGATTCTGCGCTTTCATTGATCAATGCCATGGTCTGGGAGTTCCATTCTCCGGGGCGGGTGAGGAAGATCAGCTGATCCCCGGTTGCAATCAGACGACGGGCCCGTTCAATCCGCTTTCGACCAAGCTCCCCTTCATCATTGAGCCCCGGAGTATCCACAAGAGTCACAGGTCCGAATGGTAAAAGCTCCATGTTGATGTACACCGGGTCGGTAGTGGTACCCCGGCTTGACGAGGTAATGGAAACATCCTTTCCGGTAAAGCGGTTGAGAAACGAAGATTTCCCCGAGTTTACCGTACCGCAGACAATAATATGGGGCCGAAGCCCTCTTGGTGTTTTAGTCATTATTCTGCTCCTGCTGAGGTTCACCCCCCCCCAACGCCGGCCGCGGTGGTAAACATTTGGGAGTATTCCCTTTCTATGCGCTGTTGAAGCTGCGCCGCCCTCTGTTTCCTGATCGTCTCATACAGTTCTTCATCGTATCCCAGGCCTGTGAGCGCTCGGGGAGCGAAGAGCCGACGCTCTTCCTCTACTGTGAGAATATTCCAGGAGCGAATTAAATCCGGAGGGCCGCATGTTCCGGCGGCGCAGATTTCAAGGAGACGCTCAAGATGGGTGTAGCCCAAAATCGGCAACAGGCTCAGATTATAAGCACCGCCGCGATTCAGATTATCACCGATTCTCTTCCGGTCGGGAGTTATACCTTGAAGATACTCGTCCAGTGCCGGAACGAAGCCGGCGACAAGCCGGTGGCTCTCCCAACAACTGTAAGCGATCATGGGCCAGAAGGCATTGAGCTGCAGCTCTCCTGAGGCGGCAAGCCGGGAGATCAGCTGGTGGTTGCTTCTGAGTTTCTCACAGATCTGTATGCCCGCCTCCGGAATTACCGGATTTATTTTACCGGCCATAATGCTGCTTCCCCGCAGAAGATGTGGGAGAATCAGCTCTCCTATTCCCCCTCCCGGCCCGCTGGACAGAAGCCGCAGGTCGCCGCAGATCTTTTCCAGATTTACAGCGAGGACATTCAACGCGGACATGGCCTCAACTATAGAATCGTAGTTGGCGGTTGCATCCATCAGATCATCGGCCCTGCTGAGAGGAAGTCCGGTAACTTCCCCGAGGACCGAGGCCGCCTTGAGCACATAGTTTCTGGGAGCACCGGCACCGGTGCCAACGGCCGTTCCTCCCAGGTTGATCTCTTTAATCCGCTCCCTGGCCTTGAAGGTTCTCCAACGGTCCCTGGCAATACCCTGTGCCCAGGAAGCAAACATTCTTCCCAGGCTCACCAATTGGGCGTCCCTGAGCTGGGTGCGCCCGGTCATCAGCAACTCGCCGTAGCGCTGCTCCAAACCCTGGAGATGCACCTGAAAATCACAGAGAAGGTATTCAAGGTCTGCAAAGCTGCGCATGAGCATCAGCTTTAATGCACTCGGCAATACATCATTGGTAGACTGATGAAGATTCACATCTTTATAGGGGTCCAGTGCGCTGTCCAGAGCAATCGCTTCGTTAAGATTCATATGAAAGGATGTGCCTGCACCTCCCTGATATGGATCCAAGGGGAAAAGCTTTCTCAGATCTTCTTCGCCCATGCTGCGGATCCGGGAGATGCGGTTTTGGATTGCCTCTAAATGACCGGGGCTGAGATACCCAAGCCGGGAATTGCACAGGGCTGCAGCAAGTTTCACATCCAGGCCGGCATCGATCAGCTCCCTGGGCATGGAATAGGGAGAGAAACGGTAGATGTTGCAGGCTGCGGCGGTTTCACTCTCCGCAGGAAAAGGGTTGGAATTACGGTGCATCCCTGTCCTCCGGAGAGACAATCTGGTCTGCGGTCTCGGGGGTTCGAGCCAGTCCCGATTTTACGGTGACCCCGGGTATTTTTCCCAGCTGGCCAGTGAGGCTGCCAAGGCGGTCGGTGTCTGAGCGAATGATCAGGGTGATAACGGAAATACGGTCATCATCCAGATGGGGAAGACCCAGACGGCCGAGAAGAATATCAGCATGACGGGCAATAATGTCCTGAATCCTGCTTCCTGCTTCTTTTCGAGATACGATAATTCCCACAAAGCCGTATCTCAACTCTGCTTCACTCTGCCGGGCCGGGTAATTTTTAGCTGTTTCAGGATTGCCGGAAATATCCATGCGCCCCTCCTTTTTTTGATTGATTGCGTGTAAAAAAGTGCAGGGGATCCCCCCACTGGTTGAATGCGATTTCTCTTCCGGTGCTTCCCACCCGGCCTGCCAGACAGCCTGCGCAATCCTCCGGGCTGTCATCCATACAGGGTTTTCCGTCATAGAGCTGGTACTGTTTCCGGTACTCACCAGGGGTGATTACCGGCATAAGAACGTTGGCTCCGAATTTCAGTCCCATTTCCCTTCCCAGAGCATGGAGGGTCTGGAGGGCAGTGGTGGATGCGATATTCACATCGGGCATGGCAAGGCGGACCGCAGCAATCATTTTCAAACTGAGATGCAGCCGCTCCCCGGTAGCGGGAAATGATCTGCTCCCCTGGAACTCTGAACCCATGGGAGTTCCGTTATGGGGAATAAATGGGCCCATTCCGATCATATCTACATTTTCACGACGGAAAAACTCGATATCGTCGGCAAGATCCTCCGTGCTCTGCCCCGGTAATCCGATCATTACACCGGTACCGGTTTGAAAACCGATTTTTTTCAGGTTTCTCAGGCAGCTGATACGCCGCTTTAGACTGTCTCCCGGAGGGTGGATCCGGTGGAAAATGTCAGGGTTGCTGCTCTCGATTCTCAGCAGATAGCGATGGGCTCCCGCCTCAAAGAGTCTTCTGTAGGAGGACTTATCAAATTCTCCGATGCAGAGGGTGATGCCAAGGCCGTCAGGTAAGTAGACGCTCCGGGTCCGTTCCTTAATCATCCCCACAATATCCCGGGCAAAATCCACAGCCGCCGGAGTACCGGATTCACCGCTTTGCAGGGTAAGCGAACCGTAACCTTTTTCGGCGGCAAAATCCGCCGCATTAAGAATTTCTTCCCGGGAGAGGGTATAACGTTGGACTCCAGTCGCAGAGCGCCGTATGCCGCAGTAAAGACAGTCCCGGGAACAGCAGTTGGAGTATTCAATCAGCCCTCGGTAATACACCCGGGTTCCCAGAGTATCTTTCAGTTGTGAAGACGCCCGGCGGGACAAATCCTGCATCTCGTCAGGCCGGTGTATATTCAAAATTTCCAGAATTTCCTTCCGGTTCATGGGCGAAGGGCTCACAGGTATAAATCCCGTTTGCCCCGGCAGGTGCTGGCGTACATGGGCCGGAATTTACCCTGATATTTGGGCAGATCCCGGGAGATTCCTTCCAGTTCCCGGGCAATCAGTGCCTCTCCCCTGACCTTGATTTCCGGGGAGGCGAAGTCATCCAGCCATTCACGAAAGGTAATGACTGCGTTCATCCTGCAGAAATCCCCCTCATGGCATTCCCTCAGCAGTTTCATGATCCTCTCACCGGTGCGTCCTATCCGGTATCCTGCAGTGCAGAAACTGGTAATGCATCCCATGTCCGCCAAATCGCCGATAAGTTCTTCCAGGCTGCGGGTGTCACCCAGCATAAACTGCTGGCGGGAGATCTCTTGATCATCTGTCTCCCGGCTGTAGGCACCGAGTCCGATGCGGGTGGAAGCATCCATCTGGGTTACTCCCAGCTCAACCGCTTTGTTGCGGATATGCGCCGGTTCCCTGGCGGTAATAATCATGCCGGTATAGGGTACTGCCAGGCGGAGAATGGTGATTATTTTCAGGAAATCTTCATCGGAAACCCGGTATTTCATGTTGTTCAGAAACGGAGCGTTATCTGCAGCCTCCAGCCGGGGAAAACTGATGGTATGGGGGCCGATGCCATTGAAGCGCCGTTCAAGCTCCCGGGCATGATGCACCAAACCCATTACTTCGAAACGCCAGTCGTACAGGCCGAACAAGGCCCCGATGCCCACATCGTCAATTCCCGCATCCATTGCCCGATGCATGCTGTACAAGCGCCACAGGTAATTGCCCTTCAATGTTCCCGGAGGGTGGGCCTGTGCATAGGTTCCCGGATGATAGCTCTCCTGGAATACCTGATAGGTTCCAACCCCCACATTCTTGAGCCGCCGGAGGTTCTCCACACTCATGGGGGCTGCGTTCACATTCACCCGGCGGATGCTTCCGTGGCCCTTGCGGGTTTTCGCCCGTACCCGGTAAATCTGATTGATGCTCTCCTCCATGAAATCGATATCTGAATCGGGGTGTTCGCCATACACCACAATCAGCCGTTTGTGGCCGAACTTCCCCGCAAGAGCTTCGGTTTCCCGGCGGATATCATCCATGGAGAGTTTGCTCCGTTTCATGCCTCCGTTATCTTCTCGGAAACCGCAATAAAGACATGAGTTCACACAATGGTTGGAAAGATAGAGGGGGGCGAACGTAACAATACGCGAGTCGTATACCTTTTTCTTCACCCTGGCTGCGGTGTCAGCCATCTCCTGCAGAAGTTCGGGATCCTGCACATTCAACAGAACTGCGGTTTCTCCGGGGCTGAGGCTTTGTATTGTCAGACTCTTTTTCAGAATCTCCCGTACCCCTTCGCTTGAAGGGTTGCGTCCTGAAGCGATTTCATCCCAAATGAGCTGTTCATTAATGAACGAATTGCCATTCTTCAGGTAGGGATCAATTTCATCCTGCCGGATTACCTGATCTATCCAGCTTCGGATTTTTCCTCCGCCGGGTCCGCTGTCTTTGGTATCTGCCATATGTCCTCCCTGTTCAGGAGATGCAGACATACCGGGAATAGAGAAATGGGTAATGCGGTGCCGGACGACGCTGGTCCGGACGGGCAGGTGTAATGGTATCTCATCGTGCAGTCTCCCTTACTTTAGACCTTACAATTTGTGGTTTATGCCGATCTGGCTGTTCACCTTGGACCTCCCATCGGGGGACCCTCAGTGGGTACAGCAATAGTGTAGGGGAGTTTCCATCTTTTGGCTACAATAGACTATTAAATATCTATAAAAAAATACCTAAAATATTCAGCTGTGCCCGTATACGCTATTCAATATAAACCGGGGATGATCCTGGATCCCTCATTTCACGCAGCTCAGCCAGGAATGCACCGCTTCACAGATAAGCGAATTCGCCGGAAGCCGTATTTGCGGGGGCCCGGGTTTACTGGGTATCCGCTCTCCGGATCATATCTCTGTGCCACTCAAGAAGCTCATTCTCAAGCTCGGGGCGGGCCCCCTTTACATCCACCAAAACCCTGTACACCGGTTCAGTGCCGGATCCCCGCATCCACATGTATGCTGTGGGATCTCCGGAAGAATCCCGGAAAAGAATCTTCAGTCCGCCTTTTTGCTCTCCGCTGCGGAATGCTGAGCCCACACCGGGTTTCTCTTCGCCGCCTTCGGTGTTGATCTCCTCCCAGGATTCAATCCCCCATGCTTCCTTGAGTTCTCTTTTCCGCTGTTCCCAGTCGGTTTGGAAAATTTCCTCATATGCGGCCTTCAGGCGTACATGGTCGCTGCCCCGGATCTTCATTAAGGCCCTCTCTTCATACGCACTGGTGGTCACAAATTCCGGGAGGGATTTCAAGACATCTTCAAGTGAAAAACTGGAGTTGTACTCAATACCCCTGCGTTTGCACCATATTTCGAACAGCCCCGGTGTTTCTTCATCTCCCCGAACCGAGAGAAGCTTGACTATTGAACCGATGCTGTTAAGGGGGTCGCGAACCGCAGCCGGATGGGTGATATTTCCCCCGTTTGAACCTTCGCCCATGAGCCGTACAATGAAGCCCTCCTTTCTGAGACGGGCTGCCAGGCCCACCACATTGGCTTCGCCCACCTCGGATCTGAAACATTCAAGGCCGAAACTCCGGGCAATTTCATCTATGCGCATGGATGTTGGACCGTTCACCGCAATGGCAGCTTTTGCGTCCGCTTCTGAAAGCTGTCCGCTGTATTCCAGCCAGGCGGACTCGGCCAGGGCAACCAGGGCGAACACCTGCTGTGCTTCCAGAATCCGGGCCTGTCCGTCATCGGCAATATATACAATATTGCCCCGGTCTCCGTCGTTGTCGGGAACGTAGCCCAGCACAAATGCCGGATCGTCCCTGCGGGCCTTCTCCAGCTCCTCTTTGCAGAGATTGAGGCTTCGCCCCTCTGGTACGATTCGGTGGGTGATTTGCCGGGGCACATTGTTGATCAGGCGCAGCTTCACGCCCAGTTCCTGGAAGAAGCTCTCATCTATAGATAGGGTTCTGGCGCTTCCGTTCTGTTCAGCCAATACGGCAATATCCGCATCGCTGAAGGATTTTTTCAACTCCTCCATCCGACTGGATATTACTTCTGGATCATCGCTGTCACAAATAACCCGGGAGCTAAAGCGGGTGTAAGCCTCAAGAGCCTGGGTCTTCCACTCCGGGCTTTCCCGGAAAAACTCCTGCAATTTCTGATCGGGAAACGAAACCAGCATCCCGGTTACCCGGGAAATGCTTGCCTCATTCCCGCAGTGGTTTCGAAACCTCTCAATTAGACCTTGCACCTGTTCTCCGTTTAGAACCCCTCCGCTTTTCAGCCCGAATTTGAAACCGTTATGTCCTACAGGATTATGGGATGCGGATATATATGCGAAGGCATCGGTCCCGGGATTGGTCCTGACATAGGACATTACCTCAGGTGCGGCGGAAATAAACACATAGCGTATGCCAATGCCCAGAGAACCGCATACCCGCATGATGGCGTCGGCCAACAGCGGGCCGGTGGGCCGTGAATCGCAGGCAACAACAAGGGTGGTCATTTCCCCCCTTCCGCCCGCTTTCTCCAGGAGGAATTCCCCCAGGCTCAAGCCGATAAGCCCCGCCAAAACCATATCGGCCGGGGAAATATCTTCGGATTGATCCTCCTCATCACCTGAGGCGGCAAAGACCTTTCTCCAGCCCGACGCTGAAAGAATCATGGGTTCCAGTACCCGGGAAATATCTTCGGTGGATATTGAATTGGACCCTAGGCGGCGGGGGATAATGCTGCTGTCTCCAAGCCTGAGTCCACTGTTGCTGTCTTTCATATGCGACATATATGAGTTTTCCTCCGGGAATTGATTCAGAACATACTAAAATGCATGGAAAAGGGCTGTCTATACCGAATAGAGTTTTACTCCATAAAACAGCCCTGGGCGGAGAGAGTATAAACAGGCTTGAAATGGAACCATTTCACTTCTATAGTTATATGAGATATTACACGCCGATACAGCTCCTACATCCACTCGGTGCTCCCAGGAGAAGGGTTTTGAAAAAGATTTTGATTATTGATGATTCTCGGATGATTCGGGAATTCCTGAACAGAAAACTTGAAGAATTCGGGTTCGAGACTGATCAAGCTTCCAATGGTCTTGAGGGATACACCAAATTGAGAAGTTATGAACCGGATCTGATCATCATGGACTACTATCTCAGCAGAATGGGCGCAGTGGAATTTCTCACCAAAAAGGCCGGGGATCCGAACTCAAAAAATACGCCAGTACTATTCGCTTCTGCTAAGATCTCCCGGGAAGTTATTCTTGAGCTTAGCAAATTCGGGATCAAAAAGTTTATCACCAAACCTATTAAAATCGACAGCCTGGCAAAGTCGGTAAGCGAACTTCTCAATGTAAAAATCGAGCTGGATAATACTCCCTGTATTATCGATGCCAACTACAACGAGGAAATACTGTTTATAGAAGTTGCCCGGGGGCTGAACAGCGAAAAGATCGAGATGCTCCGTTACCGGCTACAGGAGCTGATCAAACTCTATTCCATACAAATCCCCAGGGTTCTGCTGATGATGTCGGGAATAGAAATAAGTGAAGGTGATTCACTGAAACTTCGTTCTCTTATTGACGGCATTATATCCGCAACCGATTTGAAACTTCATAATTTCAAGATTCTTACCAACAACGATTTGGTAAAGAAGTTCGTATCCTCCAGATCGGACATTGCCTCCGTGGAGGTGTTCTCCTCCATGCCCGATGCCATGGATGCCCTGCTTGGAGACAAGGCCGGGGGATACAAAGATAAGAACGGAAACGTTCACGATGATTTCCTGAGAGTCGGGCGGGGGGTAGAAGAAAGTTCTGACGGAATCAACCTGCGCTTCCAAAGCGAGCAAAATGATACTCAGGTAAATTTCGACGCCATAGCCTCGGGTCTGAAGATGGCCGTGGTTGATGATGATCCGGTGATCCAGGAATTAATTTCCATGGCATTCTCCAAAACACAGTTGGATGTTCAAACCTTCTCCAATGGCGAGGAGTTTATCAACTCCCAGGACATAGAGAGTTTTGACATGGTTTTCCTGGATCTTCTCATGCCCCGGATGGACGGGTTCTCCGTTCTCACAGCCTTGAAAAGCAGGGGGATTCAGCTTCCCATTATCGTTCTCTCGGCGGTGAATAAACGGGAGACCGTCATCCAGGCCCTGCAGATGGGGGTGAAAAGTTATTTGGTGAAACCTATACAGCCGGATATGGTCTTCAAGAAAGCTCTTGAAATATTTCAGATGAATTTTTAAGCGTACACGCCGCTCATGGAGGCCTTCAGTGCGAGATTATGTCTTCTCCTCACCAGTTCCACAGCTCCTGTTATCCGGCAGCGCCAGAGTGATACAGTGGAACCAGAGCTTCGCAGCGTTGTATGCCGAAGGGCTGGAGCATCTGGAAGGGAGACATCTTTCAGATATCGTAGTGCCCCGGAATGTAATGCTGTACCAGCAGGATCTGGAAAAGTTGCTGAACACTCCTGGAAGTACCGCGGTCATTCCCTGCAGAATATCCATTCCCGGAAGGGTTGCCGATAAGTGGTGGTTCCTCTCGGCCTCCCGTCTGGAAAACGCCGCAGTGCATGCATCCTTTATCTCCGCTGATCAGCAGATCCAGGAAACCGAAGATCTTGAGCGGGATAAACAGGCTGCTGAGGAAGCCACCAAATCCAAGAGCCTGTTCCTGGCGAATATGAGTCATGAAATCCGCACACCCATTCATACGGTACGGGGAATGTCAGAGCTGCTTCTGGACACCAAACTGGATCAGGAGCAGTCCGAGTATGCGGCCCAAATCCGCTTCTCCGCCGAGGCGTTATTGGGTCTCATTAATGATATCCTCGATTTTTCAAAAATCGAAGCCGGTAAGCTGCATATAGAAAATATCCAGTACAACATAGTTGATCTCTACGGATCGGTTCTGGACATGCTCAGTCTTGAGCTCTATAAGCGGGGACTGGGTATTCTTCTTGATATCGATACCCGGATGCCGGAGATGGTGAACGGAGATCCCACCAGAATGCGGCAGATCCTGGTGAATCTTCTGAGTAACGCGATGAAGTTTACCCATGAAGGGCATGTGAGCCTCCATTTAACATTAATACAGCAAGGGGCGGAGTATATTCAATTCCGTACCGAGGTGAGAGATACGGGAATCGGTATTCCCCAGGAAAAACAGAGCATCCTGTTCTCATCGTTTCAGCAGGTGGATGCCACCACCACCCGAAAATACGGGGGTACCGGACTGGGGCTATCCATCTGCAAAAATCTGGTGCAGCTCATGGGCGGCAATATCGGCTTTACCAGCACCGAAGACAGCGGTACCACATTCTGGTTTACCCTCAAAGTTCCTGCGCTGCCTTCCCGGACCCTGGGTGAAAGCACCGAGGATTTGAGCATCCTGGAAGACAGAGAGGTTTTGGTGGTGGACAAGTACCGGCCTTCCGGGGAATTTCTCACCGCCCTCTTGTCCCCCTATGCACAAAAAGTATCCTACTGCAGTTCCGGTGGCGAAGGGCTTGAGCATTTACGCCGCAGCCGAATTGAGTCCGGCAGGGAACCTGTGGTTCTGGTGGACCTGCAGCTGGAGGACATGGACGGGTGGCAGTTCGCCAGTGAGGTTAATTCAGACAAAGAGATCAACAGCAGCAGACTGTTTCTGATCCGTCCTCCGGGAACCATGCAGGCGGACGCAAAAATGAAACTCCTGAATTGGTTCGACGGCTATCTCACCAAACCTCTGAAGACCAAACAGCTGAGCGAACAGCTCAGTCTTGCCCTGGATACCAATCTCGATCTTTCGGAAGTGGAAGAGGGCGAACCGCTTGAACTTGAAGAGATAGATGAACCGGTGCTGCGCATCCTGCTGGCGGAAGATCATTTCGTGAACCAGCAGCTGTTCAAAACCATTCTGGATAAACTGGGACACCAGGTTGTTGTGGCCAGCAACGGCCGGGAGGTGGTGGACCTCTACAGTCCCGGAAATTTTGATCTGATATTCATGGACCTTCAAATGCCCGAGATGGATGGCTACGGTGCCGCCCGGGAGCTTCGCCAAAAAGGTGCACGGCAACCGATCATTGCCGTCACCGCCAACGCTCTTATGGGGGAGAAACAGAAATGTCTGGATGCGGGAATGGATGATTATATGTCCAAACCATTCAGCCGTGACGATCTGTTGGAAATTTTGAAAGCCTGGCAGGGAAAAATGAGAAACGACCCCGGTCTGTCACCGGAAGGAACTGCCGCCGATCAATATACCCCCGAACAAAATGCCGCCGAACAATCTTCAGCGGACAGGAGGAATCCGCAAGGCAGCATCCATCCGCAAGGCAGTATCCATCCGCAAGGCAACATCAAAGAGGCGGAACAGGCCGTGACCAGTAAAGAGTGGAATTCCACGGAGCAGGAAAAACAGATGATCAATTTTTCTGCTGCGGTGAAAACCTTCATGGATAATGAAGAGGCGGTAGTGAGGATTCTCGGACAATTCCTGGAGCGCAGCACGCATCAGCTCAATGAAATATATGAGTTTCTTGACCACGATAATTACAAGGATGCCCAAATTCTCAGCCACGGGATTAAGGGCAGCAGCAGAAATTTGAGTATGACCGAACTGGGTAATGCCGCGGAGAAGGTGGAAAAAGCCTGCGAAGAAGGGGAGAAAGCAGAGGCGTTACAGTTCATGCCGGCCATGGAACAGGCCCTGGAGCGGGTCAAAAACTATCTGGAGCCGGAGTTAAAACGCCGAGCCGGGGATGCCGGTAATTAGCCCGCCGGCGGCGGTGTTGACCCAGCCTCTGCAGATAGTGACGGAAGAGGCGAGATACGACAAGGGCAAGGGGCAGCAGCAGCTGCGCCGGCGGAAATGCGCCGAACTTTGCCGCTGCTAGTGTAAAGGTACCGAGGTGCACACTCCGGCCGGGAAAAATATCCCCTATCCCCGGCCGAACAGTGTTACCCCGTAAACCGCAGCTCAGCGGGATGCGAAGGCTTCGGCGATTCTCTCCAGCGCTTCCTCCACCTGATCCCGGTGGTTGAAGCTGGAAATTCTAATGTATCCTTCACCGCAGCTTCCGAACCCTGCACCGGGGGTCGTGACAACCGCTGCTTTTTCCAGCAGCTCGTCAAAAAGCTCCCAGCTGGATTCTCCGGCCTTAACCCACACGTAGGGGCTGTTCTCCCCTCCAAACACGGTAAAGCCCAGTCCGGTCATTTTTTCCCGGATCAGTTTGGCGTTTTCAAGATAATAGTCGCTCAGGGCGCGAACTTCCTGTCGGCCTTTGTCGGTATAGATCGCCTCGGCTGCCTTCTGCACCGGATAGCTCACCCCGTTGAATTTTGTGCTTTGTCTACGCAGCCAGAGATCTTTCAAAGAATGGGGGGAACCTGTTTCGTCATATACCATGCACTCCGAAGGAATCACCGTGTAGGCGCAGCGGGTTCCGGTAAAGCCGGCGGTCTTGGAATAGCTTCTGAACTCCACGGCAACTTCCCGGGCACCGGGGATCTCGTAGATGGACTTGGGAATGCTCTCATCCCGGATAAATTCAACATATGCCGCATCGAAGAGAATCAGGCTTTTTTCCCTGCGGGCGTAGGCAATCCATTCTGCCAGCTGCTCTCTCGATGCCACGGTCCCGGTGGGGTTGTTGGGGAAGCAGAGGTAGATCAGGTCGATATGCTGATCCGGGGGTGAAGGTACGAAGCCGTTTTCTTCATTGCCTTCAAGGTAATGAAGTCCTTCATATCGGCCGTCGCGAAACTCGCCGGTGCGACCGGCCATCACATTGGTATCAACATACACCGGATAGACGGGGTCGGGGACACCGATGCTGATATCCTGTGAGAACAGTTCCTGAATATTTCCCGTGTCGCATTTGGCACCGTCGGATACAAATATTTCATCAGCGGAAATATCACAGCCGTTGCGCCGGTAGTCATATTCGGCAATCTTATCTCTGAGGAAAGCGTAGCCCTGTTCCGGTCCGTAGCCGTGAAAACTTTCGTCACTTCCCTGGTCATCCACTCCCTTGTGAAAGGCCTTGAGAATGCTTTCGCTCAGGGCGTGGGTTACGTCTCCGATTCCAAGTTTTATTACCCGCTGATCCGGGTTGGCGGCCTGAAAATCCCCCACCTTTTTCCCAATCTTTGAGAACAAGTAGGAGGATTGAAGTTTCTTATAGTGTGTGTTCATTCTAATCATGTCTCTGATAATATTGATTATGCCCCGGGCTTACAAGCGGGAATTTTAATCGGAAGGGCAAACGGAGGTTGGGGATGTGGGAATCATTTCTTGAGTTCAGCGGTTCGGCAGGCGTGCAGTGGGATCAGTGGCTAATCGGGTATCTCATATTGCTGGTTCCGGTGATTATCTCCATGCGTATGAAGCTGGGGCTTCACGGAGAATTGCTGAAAGTCTCGGCTCGAGCCGTTGTTCAGCTGATGTTTATTGCCCTGCTGCTATTGCCCATTTTCTCCGGCCATTGGTCACTGAAACTTCTGATTATTCTGGTGATGATACTCATGGGCGCCAGGGTGGCATGGGAACGGGGCAGGGAAATTCCGGGCGCGTTTGTCACCAGCCTCCTTGCCATGGGTCTGAGCACCGTGAGCATTATTGGAGTGTTTTTACTCAGCGGAGGTTTGGAGAGCGAGGCCAATGTGGCCATCCCCATATTCGGAATGCTTGTAGGTAATGCAAGCCGAAGCATTGCACTATTGTTCAGCCGGACCCTCAGCGATTTTTCCTCCCAACAGGAGATGGTGGAGGCTTTAATGCTGGATGGTATGGATTTCCGCAGTGCAATGCGAATTCCCATGCAGATGAGCATGAAGACCGCTCTGGTTCCCCGGATCGATTCATTGAAAACATTGGGAATCGTTCATATTCCCGGAGCAATGGCGGGGATGATGGTGGCCGGTGCGAGTCCCCTGGAGGCAGCGGGATACCAGATCCTTATATTCTTTGGAATCATTGCATCTTCTGCCATGGCCACCATTATTACCAATTACAGAAGTTATCGGCTTCTCTTTCTCTCATCGTACCCCCATTTGAAATGGAAGAAGTAATATCTGAACCGGAAGCCGTAACATTCCCATTCACCTGAAGCAGAAACGCTTTTCCGTCAGACGCCGGCCGTTCACCCGGATAATGATGCTGTGAATTCCCGGATAATAGTTTCTGTTTGAGGATGGCCGGAACCGGTGGAGTTTACAAATATCCAACACGGCTTCAGCTTCAAGGCGCACTCGTTTCAGAAAGAAACTGCGCTCGGCGTAGCTGCCCCTGGCGTTGGGATGGCGGTGGATGTACTGGATTAACAGCTTCTGCTCCTCTGTAGCCCCCGATTCAATGCGGAGAATCATGCTTAGGGTACCGCCGAGCCCCACCTGCTCCGGTGCCAAGGTGAAAGAGGTAATTCTGAGCCGTGCGTCCGAATATCCAAGAAGTTCCAGAGCCCGGGGGTCTGCGGATTTCACCAGACTGCGGGCTCCATGGCGAACCACCCAGGGCGGCTGCCCGGCTGTTCCCTCCGATAATTCCGGGGTTGCCCATCTTTGCATCAGCTCCAATGCCTGCCGAGGATTATCCTTGCTGATATCGTTCACGTTGTTGGCCACCGAGCGGCGTACCATCTCATTGGGGTCATCGTGCAGACCGTCCAGAATGGGGAATAGGGGTGACGGATCGTTCACATATTGCTGAAGCCTGGGTGCAAGGGGAAGGCGGGGACGGGTTCCTTCGCTGGCCAGTCTTCGGGCGAAGGGACTGGGATCCCGGGTAAGTTTCATGAGAAATTCCAGGGTTTGCTGCTCATGCCGTATGAGGAAGGGGCGTATATCGAACTCTGCCGTGAATCGTCTGGTCATTTCATACAATGCAGGCAGGGCGGTGCCCGGATCATTCAGTCCTTTATGGGAGATATACATGCTCATGGGCAGAATGTAGAAGCCTTCGACTCCGCGAATTGATTCTTCCCGAGAGGGAGGTCCCAGGGATGCGGAAAGTATGGCTGCGGCCCTGGGAAAATCTTCGGGAAGATGGCGCACCAGGGCGTCCCTGATCTGCAGTGCCCGTTCCTTGAAATTCAGTGAATCCAGTCCGGCGGATGCCTCCCTCTCAAACTCCTGAGGGGAAAAATCCGGCCAAGCCTCATGGATCTGGCCGGCGATGCGCGTGATGCTCCCGGGATGAAGAGTTTCTCTGGTAAGGCTGTTGGGCCGTGAAGGGGCGTCAGATCCGGGCTGCATGGCGAACCGCCTCATCTATGGCACGTTTGGCATCCACCTCACGGGCCTCCCGGGCTCCGCCGATAAGCAGGTGGCGGATTCCCATTGAATCCAGTTGGCGGGACAGCCTGTTATCCGGGACCTGTCCGGCGCATATAATTACCGTTTCGGCCTCTATTCTGCGCTCCCGTCCTTCAGCGTCCGTAATATTGACTCCCCGGGAATCTATGCTGCGGTATTGTACCGAAGGAATAAACTCCACCTCTCCTTTTTTCAGTTCCAGGCGGTGGATCCAGCCTGTGGTTTTCCCAAGTCCGGCACCGGGCTTGGCATTGGAGCGGCGCATCATGGAAATACGGCCCTGGAGGGGACCGTTTTCCGGGTTTGTAGAGTGAGTAGGATCTGAAGGGTTCATAGTCAGCCCTCCGGGTACCGATGACTCGGGGTCAATTCCCCAATGGGTGAAAAACTGATTCCCCGTCATGGCTATCCCCCGCAAGTGGGGCATAAGAAGATAGTTTGCCGTGTCCACTGCAATGCCCCCGGCTCCGATAATTGCAACCCTGCCTGTGGGCCTGATGTCCCCTTCTAAGGCCTCCCGGTAACTGAGCACATGGGGAAGATCGACGCCGGGAATATGCAGCTGCCGGGGTTGAATTCCGGTGCACAGCGCCACCCGGTCAAATTGAGCAGCATCCTCTGGGGTGAAGGACCGTGACAGATGAAGGGTGACCCCATGAATCTCCAGCATTCTCCGGTAATATGCGATGCTTGAGAGAAACTCCGCCTTGCCCGGAATTCTGGCAGCCAGGGTGAAGTGCCCGCCGATATCCCCTTCCTTCTCGAACAATTCCACCCGGTGTCCCCGGGCAGCCGCATGGATGGCAAAGGAGAGGCCTGCCGGACCGGCTCCGGCCACCGCTATCCTCAACGCTGTGTTCACCCGATTGTTTTCCGGCCGGGGAATGCGGGTTTCATGGCCCGCCCGGGGATTCACCAGACAGCTTGCGCTGCGGTTCAGAAATACATGGTCCAGGCAGGCCTGGTTGCAGGCGATGCAAATATTGGTCTCATCATCCCGGTGCTCCCGGGCTTTTTTTACAATCTCCGGATCGGCCAGGAAGGGGCGGGCCATGGAAACCATATCAGCTTCCCCGGCCGCCAGAATGGATTCAGCGTCTGCCATGCTGTTAATTCTGTTGGTTGCCACAACCGGAATCCCTATTTGGGCTTTCAGCTTCGCCGTCACTCTGCTGAATACTCCTCTGGGAACCATTCCTGCGATGGTGGGGACCCGGGATTCATGCCACCCGATGCCCGTATTGAGAATATCCACTCCCGAATCCGCCAGCCTCTGTGCCAGCACCAAACTCTGGTCAAACTGATTTCCTTGCTCAACCAGTTCCAATAACGATATGCGGAAAATAAGAATGAACTTCTTGCCCACCTTATTCCGAACCGCCTGCACAATTTCCAGGGCCAGCCGCATCCGGTTTTCTAAGCTTCCCCCCCATTCATCATTGCGCTGATTGGTTCGCCGGGACAAAAACTGATTGATCAGATAGCCCTCGGAACCCATAATCTCCACACCGTCATAGCCGGCTCGCTGCGCCAGTGAGGCTGCCCGGGCGAAGTGACGGATGCTTCGGCGGATCATGGCGGGAGTCATGGTCCTGGGGGTGAAGGGGTTGATAGGCGCTTTGCGCTTTTCCGCCGATACGGTGAACGGATGGTACCCGTATCGGCCGGTATGAAGAATCTGCATGCAGATTTTCGTGGGGTAACGGTGCACTGTGCGGGTGATCTTCCGGTGCTTCAGAACATGGAAAAACGTACTCATCCGGGCGGCGAACGGTTTGGTCCACCCCCGAAAGTCGGGAGCGATTCCTCCGGTGACGATCATCCCCGCACCTCCTTCAGCCCGTTCCCGGTAAAATTCCGCAAGCCTGGAAAACCCCCCGGGCTTTTCTTCCAGACCGGTATGCATGGAACCCATAAGAATACGGTTGGGGATGGAGGTAAACCCCAGATCCAGGGGGGTGAAGGTTCTGCTGTAGGATTCTGTTTTCATAATACTTCCTGACGCCCATTATATCTTGATGTGGAGATAACGCAATTATTGTGTTTGGATCGATATGGTTGTAGTATCGATAGTCATATGAATCTAAGCGATCCGTTTCAACTGCTCTCCCTTCTCAGCCTTGGGGTGACCCTGTTTACGTCCATGATTATCATTCTTGATGATACCAAAAGCAGCGAAACCACCATTGCATGGCTTCTTGTGATTTTTCTGTTTAAGTGGATTGGTGTGCTCTTTTACGTCCTGCTGGGTATCAACTGGAAGAAGCGAAAAATAGTTCAGCAGAAGCCGGAAGATGTGTTCGGCTCCTACCTGCAGCCGGTGCTCCAGCGTCAACAGGAGTTTATCTCACGGCTCATCGAGACCCATGAATCCGAGTCCTACAGCGACATGACCAAACTCATGCGCATGCTCCTTTCGGGAAACAACTCAATTATCACCCTTAATAACCGGATCCGCTTTTTCCACAACGGGAAAGATGCCTTTGCATCCATGTTTCACGACCTCAAGCGTGCCAGGGAAACCATTCACATGGAATTTTACATCTGGCGTTCGGATGAACTGGGGGAAGATCTCAAGGATATTCTCATTGAGCGGGCCCGAAATGGTGTGGATGTGAAGCTGATATTTGACGGCCTTGGTTCATTCGGAAAAATCTCATTTGCGTACCGCAGGGAACTGAAAGAGGCGGGAATCCGCTTCTCATATTTTCTGGACCTGAATCTGGCTCCAGCCCGGTTGAAAATCAATTACCGGAACCATCGAAAAGTGGTGATAATCGACGGCCGGAAAGCCTATACCGGCGGCATCAATGTGGGGAAAGAGTATATTGACGGGGGCAGAAAATTCGAACAATGGCGGGACACCGCACTGCGGATCACCGGAGATTCGGTGATGATGCTTCAGGCGCTGTTTCTTATTGATTGGGCGTCCAGCGGAAACGAGCAGGTTCTGGACCGAAAACTCTTTCCAGCCTTTCATCCCGGTGAACGTCAGACTCCGGTTCAGATAGCATTCAGCGGTCCCGATTCCCGCTGGTCGTCCATTGAGCAACTCTTCTTTCTGATGATCACCAATGCGAATACTTATATCTGGATACAGAGTCCCTATTTTATACCCAGTCAGGGCATTCTCCATGCCCTGCAGTCTGCCGCCCTGAGCGGAGTGAACGTCCATCTCATGATGACCGGCATTCCCGACAAGCATCCGCCGTTCTGGGCCGCCCACACATACTTTTCCGGGCTGATAGATGCGGGGGTGAAACTGTATCTCTATCGGCGGGGATTTTTACACAGCAAATTTGTGGTTGCTGATTCAAAAATTTGTACTGTGGGCAGCTGCAACATGGATATGCGCAGTTTTCACATCAATTTTGAGGCCAATGCGGTGATCTATGACGAAGATTTATCCCGACAACTGGTGGATCAGTTCCGACGGGACCTGGAGTCCTGCGAAGAGGTAAGCCGTGCAAGCCTGACCAGCCAGTCTCCATTCATTAAGTTGCGAAACAGCATACTGCGAATCTTCTCCCCCATCATGTAGGCATCGACCGGTTCCGTTGAATACGCCGACGAAAGGGGGCAGCTCAGGGAAACGGGCGGCCGAGAAATGCGGGGCGACAGACGAAAGCGGGGAAGGTGAGCGGGACGGGGGGCGGTCCGTCAGCCCTGTTTTTGCTCCAGGGTATCCCAACGCTCATACGCATCTTCCAGTGAGTTGTTCAATTCCTGTAGCTCTGTGCTCAAGGCTCGGGTTTTCTCACCGGCTTCATCACCCTGGTACAGCAGCGGGTCCGCAAGGGTTTGTTCTATTTCGGCAATACGGGATTCCATGGAGGAAATGCTTTCCGGCAGAGACTCCAGTTCCTGCTTCTCCCGGTAGCTGAGTTTGTTCGCTGCGGATGTCTTGGGTTTTTTTCCCGGTTTGGAGGCGTTTTCCGGTTTTGAAAGCTGTGAAGTGCTCTTCCCATGGGCCTTTTGTTGATCCTCCCACTGACTGTAGCTGCCTACAAAGCTCTCGATGGTACCGGAGGGGGTAAATATAAACAAATCACTGACACAGTTGTCCAGGAATGCCCGGTCATGACTGATCATAATTACCGTGCCGCTGAAATCTGCCAGCAGATCCTCCAGCAGTTCCAGGGTTTCCATGTCCAGATCGTTGGTGGGCTCATCCAGCACTAAAACGTTGGCCGACTGGAGAAAGAGCTTGGCAAACAGGAGCCGGTTTTTTTCACCTCCGGAAAGAATATGTACCGGCTTGTTGGCATCTTCCGGATCGAAGAGGAAGTCTTTCAGATATGCATTGATGTGCCGGGACTTTTCGTTGATCACCACTGCATCGTCGTCTCCGGCGATGTTTTCCCGGATGGTTTTCTGTGGATCCAGCTGTGTCCGCAATTGATCAAAGTAGAGGATTGAAAGACCGGTTCCCAGACGGATCTTACCTGAATCGGTCCGCAGATCGCCGGTTATCAGGCGGGCCAGGGTGGTTTTGCCGGCGCCGTTATCCCCCACAATTCCGATTCGATCCCCCCGGAGAACAGATGCGGTGAAAGATGAAATAAGCGGTGATTCCGTCGGACCTTCCGAATAGGAAAAGCTTACATCATCGAGCTCGGCCACCAGATCACCGGAGCGCCGGGCCTCCTCAATGCTGAAGCGTACCCTGCCGGTCTTTTGCCTTCTGTTCCGATGTTCCTCCCGCATTGCCTGAAGGGCCCGAACCCGCCCCTCGTTTCTGGTGCGCCGGGCCTTAATTCCCTTTCTCAACCAGGCTTCTTCCTCCGCCAGCTTTTTATCGAACTCTTGCTCGGCCTTATCCTGGGCGGAGGCGATATTCTCACGCCGGCGCAGAAATTCATCGTAGCCGCAGTCGAAGCTGTACAGCTGCCCCCTGTCCAGTTCGCTGATTCTGTTGGTCACCCCTGCGGCAAAGCGCCGGTCATGGGTGACCATTACCAGGGCAATATTAGAGCGTCGGAGATGGCTCTCCAGCCATTGGATTGTGGAGATATCGAGGTGGTTGGTGGGTTCGTCCAGAAGAAGTACATCCGGGAGACAGGCCAAAGCCAGAGCCAGGTGAACACGGCGTTTCTCTCCGCCGGACAGCAACGAGTATTCGGCGTCAGGATTCACCGAGAGGCGGGTGAAGTTCTTGTCCAGCTCAAGGGAGAAGTCCTCATCTTGCAAGTCTTTAATCAATGCGCCGTTTACCGGGAGTAACGCCTTCCCTTCGGGTGAAAAACAGAACTTCCGGGTGCTTCCGCTGAAATCACCCGCTGCATCCTGCATGAGCCGGGCAATTTTAGCTTCCTTTTGGACGGCAACAGAACCCCTGTCCGGCTGGATATCGCCGGCGATCAGTTTTAGAAGGGTGGTTTTCCCGCTGCCGTTTCTGCCCAGGAGCCCTATTTTGTCCCCCTGCCGTATATGAAGAGTTACATCCTCAAAAAGGGATTCGTCCGAATAGCGCAAGTGTATGTTTTTCAAACTAATCAATGCCATAGTGGGGCCAGTTATATCATAGCTGAGGAAGAGTGAATATCGTTCACCCAGGAAAGATGCGGGTACGAAAGGGAGCGGGACGATGTGGGATGGGACGAGGCGGGGCGGAATGAGGCGGGGCGGAGCGGGATGGGATGGGGCGCAGTTTGAATTGTGGCGAACTGTGGATGTGGAGGTAAAGTGGAGCGCACTTGTAAAAAGCATCCCCAGGTAGTTTGACCACCTGGTCACATTGCGGTAGTATGCTTTTATGGATCTCTCATCCCATTTTCTCCACGGCTTGGAGATACCCCGCTATACCTCCGCAGTAGGCAGAAAAAAAATCCTCCGCCTTCTGGCAATCGCCCTCCAGGAGTTTTCACAAAACGGATTCACCAATGCTTCCACCAACAGAATTATCCGGGAATCGGGGGTGTCCAAGGGCACCCTGTTCAATATGTTCGGAAGCAAGATGGGCCTATATCTTTATCTGATTAATCGCTCCACAGTCATGCTTATCTCAGCTTTCGAGCAGAGGCGGGAGACCATCCCCTCCGAATTTCTCCAGCGTCTACGCTGGGTGGGTGAAGTTTACCTGGGTCTTTTTATCCAGGATTCTGCAGTGTTTCGTTTCCTCATAACCGTCCATCACCCGGAGAATCATGCCATGGCTGATCAGTTCGCCCGGGAACATGGGCGAAAAAGCGCACAACTCCAGAAATTTATGTTTGATGGGATCACACAGAAGGAACTGCGGATCAAACCCCTGCAGATGCGGCGGATTGCAACTATGATCATGGCGGACATACAACAGCGACTTTACCAGAGTGAGGAAGCCGACACCGATCTGGAAACGTTTAGATCCGCATTTATGCAGGATTTGGATGATATGCTCGAAATTCTGCGATGCGGAGTCTACGGCGGTACTACAACCGTTCCCCCCGGCAATATCAGTTTTGCAGGATGACAAATCCTGCTGTATGAGTATAATACAGCTATGGGATCAAACAGTTCTGTAAAATACGTACTCACCTACAAAAAGATGGGCGAGCTTATCAGCATCGACAGTTTTACTTCGGTGTTCGATGCCTTGAACTACTGCCAGACCGAGGGCATTGAAGAGCCGGTTGATATTAAACGTCTCGAGATAATCGAAGAGCGGATGCTGAACCGCTCCCAGATTTTAGAACTTCTTCAGCGTCCGGAGTAATTTAGTATGACACTTGATATTCTTCTCAACAGCGCAGCCGTGGCAGCCGGTCTCATTCTGCTATATTTAGGCGGTAACTACCTTGTGAAGGGTGCCGGAGGAATGGCGCTCCGATTTAAAATTGCCCCCATTGTGGTGGGGCTTACCGTGGTTGCCTTTGGAACCAGTGCACCCGAACTTTTCGTCAGTCTCTTTTCCGCCCTCCAGGGATACACCGAAATCAGCCTGGGAAATGTTGTGGGCAGCAATATCATCAATATAGCACTCATCCTGGGGATATCCTCGGTAATTGTTGCCATACCCGTGGGCCAGGGAATTATCCGCCGGGACATCCCCCTCATGTTTTTCAGTTATCTGATACTTTTCAGCACCGCCCTCCCCATGCTCTGGGAGGATCTGGCACCCGGTGAAGGGCGGATTTTCCGGATAGAAGGGCTTCTGATGATCGCAGCTCTGATTGCCTATGTGCTGTTTCTCTACCTGTACAGTAAGCAGCATGAGGAGGAGGTTTCCGAGCTGGTTGAGATGGATGAAATCTCCGAAGAAGATATAAACCGTCCCGTACCTCTCATGCTTCTGGAAATCGTCGGCGGAATCGCCGCCCTGGGCTTCGGTTCCGATTTCCTTATTGACGGAGCCTCCTGGATGGCAAGAAATCTGTTCGGCGCCAGCGACCGTTTTATCGGCATTACCATTGTTGCCTTCGGAACCAGTCTTCCTGAACTTGTTACCAGTGTTATAGCCGCCAGTAAAAAGCAGATGGATATTTCCGTTGGGAATATTGTGGGGAGTAATATTTTTAACAGCCTGATGGTTCTCGGGGCAACCGCATTGGTAACACCCTTGAGCATCTATGCGGCGGGATTCACCTTCGATATTCTGGCAATGATTCTTATCAGTCTGCTGCTGTTTTTTATTCTGCTGTGGCGGCGCAGGCTTGAGCGCTGGAGCGGTGTTCTCTTCCTGCTCAGTTACGCCGGGTATTTCATCTATCTCCTCCAAAGCAGGGGGATATAAGTGAAACTCTCTGCCAGCTGCCTGCCGGGAATGGAAGAACTGCTGAAAGAGGAACTTCAGCAGATCGGCGCCAAAGATATTCAAGCCGGCCGCCAGGCGGTGAATTTTTCCGGGGATGAAGCTCTGCTCATACGGGCTCTGAATCAGCTGCGCTCAGCCCTGCGGGTGTTTCATGTGATATCCCGGCTTCCGGCGGAGAGGGAATCGGGGCTGTACTCTGCCTTGAAGAAACTGCCCTGGAAGCGATACCTGGGATTGAACCAGAGCTTTGCCGTCCAAGCTCTGGAGAGCGGCGGCAAGGCTCCGGCCTCCCTGCGCTATATCACCCTGAAAACCAAAGACATCATCGTTGACAGCCTTCGCACCAAGGAAGGCCGGCGCCCGTCGGTGGACAGAAACAGCCCGGATATCAGCTTCACCGTTCTCTTTCAGAAAGACGGTGCTCTGCTGCTGCGGGACGCCGCCGGCACTCCCCTCAGCCAGCGGGGCTACAGAAAGGATCATGCCGGAGCCCCCCTCAACGAAGCCCTGGCCTGGGGCATCCTCCGCCTCGCCGGCTTCGATCCCATAAAGGGCCCGGGCATCCTCATCGATCCCATGTGCGGCAGCGGCACCTTCAGCATCGAGGCGGCCCGGTATCTGAAAGACCGGGGAATTCCTCCCGCAGCCTTAGCAGCAACTGAGGGTGCCCGGACAGCTGGGATGAAACCGGACAATTCCGCTGAAAATCCAAAGAATACTGCCGACGAACAAATGAAAACTGCCGAAACTCAAACGAAATCCGTTGAAACTCAACACAAATCCACCGGCGCCATCCTTAAAAAAAAGAACATTCTTGTGAAAAAGAAAGAATCGTCAGCGGGTCGGGAGCTGATGTGCCACCGCTGGCCGGATTTGGGGGATTACCTCATAGCCGCCTCCCGTTCCTATTCCCATTCCTTTCATTCGGCCGCCGGGGCTTCGGTAAAAACGCAAACGTCCCACGGCGGGACGCCTGAGTCCTCCGGCGAAACGCCGGCGCCTCCCGGAGAAGGGAAGGCCTGGAGGCTAATTGCATCGGATCTGGATGCCCAGGCGCAGGAAATTGCCAAAAGAAATGCCCGCAGGGCGGGTGTTGAAGAGTATATTGAGTTTCTCCAGTGCGACTTTCACCGCCTCCACGAGGTGCTCAAGCTCCCCGCATCCGAGAATCTGCAGCGAATGATGGTACTTAATCCCCCCTACGACATTCGGCTACAGGTGGACGATATCAGGAAATTTTATTCCAGTCTCGGCGACACCATGAAGCAGCATTGGAAAGGGTTTGGGGTACATATTTTCTCTGCCAACAGAGAGGGCTTAAAGCATGTTGGGCTCAGACCCGATACAAAAAAGAATCTGAAAAACGGCCAGCTCAACGCCGGTCTGTATTCATACACCCTCTATTAAAATCGCAGGGTGTATGCAAAAGTGCAAAAACCACGTCTTAAGGAGCCACGTATGTCCGAATATACCCCCCGCTACGGTGCAGATGAGCTGAGGAAATTAAGCAGCGGTCTCGCTTCGTTTATCGATTCCAGTCCCACGGCCTTTCATGCCGCCGAATACAGCGCCCTTCTGCTGGAGGAGTCCGGCGCAGTCCGCTTGGAAGAAGGCAAAAATTGGAACCTTGAAAAAGGGAAAAAGTATTTTGTTGTCCGGGACGGCGCGGCAATTATGGCCTTTTCAACCGGCCCATTACAGCCCCAGAAGGGTGTTTCGGTGGTGGGAACCCACCTGGACAGCCCCCTGCTCAAACTCAAAGGCAGCGAATTTCAGAAAAATTCCGGCCGTCTCACCACAGGAATTGAGGTGTACGGCGGCCCCATCTATGCCACTTGGCTGGACAGGGACCTGAAACTGGCGGGTCGTTATGTGTTTCAGGGGAAACACGGACTTGAAGCCCGGAATTTTATCCTGGAGCAGAGCGCCGCCATTATTCCCAACGTTGCCATCCACATGAACAGGGATATCAACAAATCTCTCAGTTACAACCCCCAGACCGAACTCAAGGCGCTGATACTTCAGAACAGCGCTTCCCCTTCAGAGGATATTCGGGACCTGCTTGCCGATGAACATGAAATATCCCGGGACTCTATTCTGGACGTGGAGACTTTTCTTGTTCCCGCCGAGAAGGGGCATTACTTCATTTCCGAAGGCGGAGACTCCCTGTTTACTTCCGGGCGGATAGACAATTTGGCGGCAAGCCATGCCGCACTTTCAGCTTTCATTGATCTTGATCCTTCAGCCCAGTCCCGGGATGCCATCCTCTGCCTCTATAATTCCGAAGAGATTGGAAGCAGAACCCGCAGCGGAGCCGCAGGCCGGATGTTTGAATCGCTGTTCACCCGCTATCTTCTGGCTGCCGGGCTTTCCGAAGAAGATCGGATTATCGCACGGCAGAACAGCTTTCAGATCTCTGTAGATGCCGCTCATGCGCTGCACCCCAATTATGCCGATAAACACGATCCCGCATTCCGCCCCGAGCTGAACCGGGGTATCGCCCTGAAGCGCAGCGCAGCGTACAAATACGGCACCGATGCTCTGGTGGCCTCCCGGTTTATCCAACTTATGAAGGGGGAAAATCTTCCCCTCCAGGAAATGGTCAACCGGGCGGATGTTCCCTCAGGCTCCACCATCGGCACCATCTCCATG
This sequence comes from Salinispira sp., assembly GCF_059431795.1. Classification (NCBI taxonomy): domain Bacteria; kingdom Pseudomonadati; phylum Spirochaetota; class Spirochaetia; order Spirochaetales; family Spirochaetaceae; genus Salinispira; species Salinispira sp. The sequence goes on along the minus strand of NZ_JBXWXS010000001.1, from coordinate 9,716 downwards.
AGTCTCTCGGATATTCCCACCGTGGATATCGGGATTCCCATGCTTGCCATGCACAGTGCCCGGGAGACCGCCGGCCTTGAGGATCAGATGGACAGTCAGCGTCTGCTGTTCAGCTTCTTCCGTGACGGGGTCAAAGAGGTAGAGTAGCCATGTACCTGATCTATGTCTTCGTTCCCCGGCGCTGGAAGGAGAAGGTGAAACATGCCATGTTCGCCGCCGGAGCCGGCCGCCAGGGCGAGTACAGCCAGGCTTGCTGGGAAACCGCCGGCAGGGGCCAGTTCCTTCCCGGAGAGGGGGCCAGCCCTGCAATCGGCAGGCGTTTCTCCTTGCGCCGGGTCAGGGAGTTCAGGGTTGAGATGATATGTGCGGAGAAATATGGGGCAGATGTGGTGAAAGCGTTGCGCATGGCCCATCCTTATGAGGAACCGGCATTTGGACTCATTCGGTTGGAAGATCCCCATGAAGATCCCCATGAAGAGCTTCCCCATGAACGTACTCCCAATGAAAGAAGATCACCATGAAAGCTGACGAAGATAATCAGTCTGATCCCTCATCTGAATTTATTTATAGCCAAGCAGAATTATACCGTTCCCTCTTTGAACGATATGAGGTTGATATTGCCTGGCTGTCCCGCTATATATCCCGCCGATTCCCGTTGCAGAACCCCCGGGTACTTGAATTGGCCTGCGGTGAAGCCAGAATTTTAAAGGGACTTGCGTACCGGGGATCCAGTACCCGGCTCAGCGGCCTGGACCGATCCCCCCACATGCTTGAGCTTGCCCGAAAGTTAATTCCCGACGCCCGTTTTTATCGGGCAGATATGCGGAATTTCCGTATAGGGGAAACATACGATCTGGTTCTTCTCATGGCCAACAGCCTGAGCCACATCCGAAGCAGGCAGGAGCGTAGCATGGTGTATGACTCAATTGCCCGGCATCTGGGGACAGATGCTGTGGCCGTGTGCGCAGTCCTCAATTCCCGGGGCTATGAGGATTCGCTCCAGGCTCCGGTCTCCATGGGATCATGTGATGATTCCCGGGGTAACGAGTATCAGGTATATGAACAAAGCCGTATGCTGGACGAAACTACAATTGAGGTGAACTGGTATTTCCAGGCCGAATCGTCCGACGCTGATGATCTTCTAAATACATTTACACTTCACTGCTTCCAACCCGGTGAACTGGAAACAGAAATCCGCTCTGCCGGTGGAGATATTCTTGAAACCCTCCATGGGTTTGACAAAGGAATGGATTTCTGGGATATCCATGTTTACAGAACCGGGTAAAACTGTGTAGATTGGTTCTCTGACTACAGGGGTTTCTTAACGTGATGCTAACAAGCAGCCATTCATCGGATGCCAGCGAGTTTTTCAAAAGTCTCGGGCTTCCGAATGTGCAAATACACCATGCCATTAATCATTTCGATTTTACGAAACCTTCCCGCAGAATTCTGGTAATCGGACCAATGGGCTCGGGAAAAACCGAGTACTCCGCCAAGATCTGGCGTGATGCCCGGGTTGCGATGAACAAATCGAAAGAGTTCGCCAAAAGCACGATCACCGGAGGTGCCGACCGGCGCAAGGTGTTTTTCATCCGCTCAATTCTCGACCTTCAGCGTTTCAGCGAATACCCAGAAGATGCACTGGCCTACCGTGGCGGGTTCGAACGACTGGGGGAGAATATCGCACGGATCTCAGATTCCTTCGGCCTGGAAAACGTGCTCATGAACAACCCTGAGGCAGGCACTTGGATTCTGGATGAAGCCAGCTTCTACGATGAACGGATCGCCTATGTGACGAAAAAGGCCAGCATAGAGCGTGGTCTGGTGTTTGTATTTCCCACCCTCATTCTGAATTTCCGAAAAGATATTTTCAATTCCAGTGCCCGGCTCTTGCTGGATACCGCAACTGATGTTTTCCCCCTTACCGCATACTGCGAACATGCGGACTGCATGGCCGATTCTTTTTTTACCTATCGCTATTACCGGGTTGACGGGCAGGAATGCCCGGCTCTCTATTTCGATCCCCTTATAATCGTAGGGGGAGATGATGTGAAGGACGATCCCCGGGAACCCAACTACTGTACCCGCTGTGAGGAACATCATTATCTTCCGGGAAAAGAGTACACGTTTCTCATTCTCAAACCTCTGGGGCTTGAAGCGGCCCGGGGGAATCCAGAGCCTCTTAAGGGCGAATTGAGCCTGCTGAAAGAGGATATTGAAAACTCGAGCCTGGCGGCGCTCTTCAATGAAAAATATGATCCGGAAAGCGAGTCGGGCATTGCCAACAGGAGGGCTCTGCTGGTTCCCAACATTGCCGAACGGGCCCTCATATATCTCTTCGTTGAGCAGAATTTGGTGGGGGAGCAGACCCTGGTGGAACTATCCCGGGAGCTCAGCCTGGATCAGGAGTTTATAAACCGCCGTCTGGAAGATAACGGACGGGTTGTGCATTGGTAGTGGTCTAGTATTATTTAATTGAATGAAAGAGTAAGAGATGATTTTCCAAAAATTGAACAACAAAGTTTTGACCCTTTGGAAATCATGCTCTACTATAGCAGTAGTAACCTTAAAAAAAGGAGAGGAAAAGTGAAAAAAATTGCACTTTTACTTATGGTTTTCCTCCTGAGCCTGGCGGTATTCGCTGAAGGTTCTCAGGAAGGAGCTCAGACAAAGGTTGGTATGGTTACAGACGCCGGTACCATTGACGATAAGTCCTTCAACCAGGGAACCTGGGAAGGTGTTCAGATGGCGGCGGAAGATTTTGATCTTGATATCAAGTATCTCAAGCCTGTTGGAACCACTGAAGCCGATTATATTCTTGAAATCAGCAATCTCTACGATGCGGGTTACAAGTTTATCGTAACTCCCGGTTTCAAATTCGAAACGGCCATTTATCAGGCTCAGAGCGAATACCCCGATGCGCGTTTTGTGCTCATCGACGGAAGCCCCCACCCCGGAGATTTCAACGTGGAAGTAGCGGATAATACCGTTTCTATCTTCTTCGCAGAACATGAAGCCGGTTTTATGGCAGGGGTTGCAACCGCACTGCAGCTTGAAGAAGGCGAAGCGGGCTTTATCGGCGGAATGGAAATTCCCCCCGTACAGAAGTTCAACTGGGGTTTCCAGCAGGGTGTAAGCTATGCAAATGAAAACCTCGGCACAAACATCACTCTGAATGCAGAAAACGTACTGTACCAGGGTTCTTTCGACAACGTGGCAGCGGGTCAGCAGATTGCGGCTCAGATGTACGAAAAAGGTGTTGATGCAATCTTCTGTGCAGCCGGTGGAGTTGGCGTTGGCGCCATCAATGAAGCCAAAAGCCGTGCACGCTCAGGCGAAGATGTATGGGTTGTGGGTGTCGATGTAGACCAGTATGCCGACGGAATCTATGAGGGTGATAATTCAATTATTCTCACTTCTGCAGTGAAGAAAATTGATCAGGCTGCGTACGACATGATCGAAGCACACCTGAACGGTGAGTTCCCCGGCGGTCAGATTCTTACTCTTGATTCCACCAATAACGGTGTAGGTATTCCCGCGGAAAACCCCAATCTGGATGCAGACGTACAGGCTCAGGTTGATGATGTTTTCGCTCAGGTAATGGACGGCAGCATCGTCGTAGCCGCTGAGCAGGGCGATCTCATCCAGTAAGCACTGGTACTCAAAAACGGGGGCGTATGCCCCTGTTTTTTTTTCTCCGCCTTTTTTTTAGATAATTCCGCGGAGATAGAAGATGATGTTTAGAGGACGGCAATGAGTACAATAATTGAAATGCAGAATATCCGGAAAGAATTTCCGGGAATCGTTGCAAATGACGATATATCACTGACCCTGGAACAGGGAGAAGTGCACGCGCTTTTGGGCGAAAACGGTGCGGGTAAATCTACATTGATGAGCATCCTCTTTGGTCTGTATAATCCCGATAAGGGCAGAATTCTGGTTCGGGGTGAAGAAGTGGATATCCGCAATCCAACTCAGGCGAATAATCTCGGTATTGGTATGGTTCATCAGCATTTTAAGCTGGTGCATAACTTTACCGTGACAGAGAATATTATTCTGGGTATGGAGCCCATGAACGGTGCGGTAATCGACCGGAAGGGAGCTTCAGATAAAATTGCAAAACTCTCCAAGCACTACGGCTTGAATGTGGATCCCCACGCGAAAATAGAAGATATTTCTGTAGGCATGCAGCAACGGGTGGAAATTCTCAAGATGCTCTACCGGGATGCGGAAGTGCTGATTTTTGACGAACCTACTGCGGTTCTCACTCCCCAGGAGATTCGGGATCTCATGAAGATCATGCGAAATCTTCTGAATGAAGGCAAATCCATCATCCTTATCACCCATAAATTAAAAGAAATCAAAGAAGTTGCCGACCGATGTACCGTTATCCGAAGGGGTAAGGTGATCGGAACTGTGGGCGTTGGTGAAACCAGCGAAGCAGACATGGCCAGAATGATGGTGGGCCGGGAAGTCTCGTTTCATGTGGATAAGGAAGAACAGAAGCGGGGAGAACTCACCCTATCTGTGAAAGACCTGGTGGTTGAAGGCAACCGTGGCGACGATGCGGTGAAGCAGTTCAGTTTCGATTTATATAACGGGGAGATCCTGGGTATTGCCGGTGTGGATGGCAACGGTCAGACCGAGCTGGTTGAAGCTCTGACCGGGCTGCGGCCGGTAAAATCGGGAACCATCGATCTCGACGGCGTTAATATCACCCATAAATCCATTAAAGGCCGCTTCGAAGCCGGTCTTGCCCATATCCCCGAAGACCGACAGAAACGGGGTCTGGTCCTTGACTATTCAATTCAGGAGAATATGATCCTGGAGATCCACGAAAAGGAACCCTTTTCCCGACACGGCTTTCTTCAGTTTGATGAAATCCGCAAGCACGCCGACACGCTGATCCAGGAATTCGATGTACGCTCCGGTGAAGGGGCCGTGGCCAAAGCCCGGGCCCTCTCCGGCGGAAATCAGCAGAAAGCAATCGTCGGACGGGAGATCAGTCATGATCCCAACTTGCTCATCGCAGTGCAGCCCACCCGGGGCCTGGATGTGGGTTCCATAGAATATATCCACAAACGGCTCATTGAGCAGCGGGACAGCGGTAAGGCGGTTCTCCTTGTAAGCCTTGAGCTGGACGAAATTCTGGACCTGGCCGACCGAATCGTGGTTATAAACCACGGTCAGAAGGTGGGCGAGGTAATCACCAGTGAAACCGATGAAAATGAAGTCGGTCTGATGATGGCCGGTATTGAAAAAGGAGCCTGATGTGAAATTTCGCATTCCCCGTCAGTTGAAAATCGCATTAATGGCCATTGCCTTCGGCCTGATCATCGGTGCGATTCTCATATTAATTACAGGAAGCAATCCCATCTCCGCCTACTGGTCTCTCTTCCGGGGCGGACTGATGAATACCAAGCGATTTGCCAACACCCTGGCAAACGGAACCACCCTCATGCTCACCGGCCTCTCGGTGGCCTTTGCCTTCCGCACCGGTTTATTCAACATTGGGGCTTCAGGGCAGATGCTCATCGGCGGACTCATGGCCACCATGATCGGGTTAACCCTGGATCTGCCCAAACCGCTGCTTCTGCCGATTATGTTTACCGCCTCCATGCTGGGAGGTGCCCTCTGGGGCTTTGTGCCGGGGCTTCTCAAGGCAAAGTTCAATGTACACGAAGTTGTTGCCACAATTATGATGAACTTCATTGCCCTCTGGGTAACCTATTACACCATTCAGGGCGGGTTCACCGCAGAACAGGAAACCCAGTCTGCAAAGCTGCCGTTTCAAGCCAGTCTTCAGACTGAGTGGCTTACCAGCATCACCGACAGGTCATTTTTGAACCTGGGTCTGTTCATTGCAATAATCATCGTGATCATTATCGGAGTGATTATCAACAAAACCGTGCTGGGCTATCAGCTGAAAGCCGCCGGATACAACCGCTTCGCCTCCGAGTACGCGGGCATGAACGTGAACCGGAACATCATCCTTTCCATGGTAATCGCCGGCGCACTGGCCGGGCTGGCCGGCTTTACCTACTATGCCGGATACTCAAGCCACATGGAAATCGGGAAACTTCCCACCCAGGGCTTCGACGGAATCGCCGTTGCTCTCTTAGGAGCCAATACCGCAGTGGGAGCGCTGCTCTCGGCCATCTTCTTCGGTCTGCTTCAGAACGGGAAAGGCTTCATGCAGTCCATGACTGCCGTACCCCCGGAAATCGGCGACATTATTATCGGGGTGATCATCTACGGCTCGGCGACCAGCATTCTATTCGACAGAATGCTCAACTCATTCCGTCGGAAAGGGAAGGAGGAATAAATGGACATCATCATTCAGATATTTCCCTACGCAATCGCATACACCATTCCTCTGCTCATCACCGCCCTGGGCGGACTGTTCAGCGAACGCTCAGGGGTAGTAAACATCGGCCTTGAAGGGCTCATGATCATCGGTTCATTCGCCAGCGCATTCACCATCAGGGTTCTGGAAACCAGCATGGGCGGAAGCGCCATCTGGATCGGCCTGGTTGCCGCCATGATCGCCGGCGCTGCGTTCTCCATGCTTCACGCCTTTGCATCGGTATCGCTCAATGCGAACCAGATCATCTCCGGTACGGCGATTAATATGATCGCAGCCGCTGTTACCGTATTCTTCGCCCGGAACATGCTGGGAAGCGGCAATATTCAAATCATCAACAACCTCTCCCGCTTCGACCTACCGGGATTAAGCAAGATTCCCCTCATCGGTCCTCTGTTCTTCACCAACAGCTACGCCACTACCTGGCTGGTTCTGGCAATCCTCGCCGGGGCATACTACGTGCTCTACTACACGCCGCCGGGACTGCGCCTGCGGGCCTGCGGGGATCATCCCCATGCAGCAGACGCGGCGGGTATTAACGTACGCCTCACCCGATACCTGGGAGTAGGGGTGTCCGGAGCCTTCGCCGGCCTTGGTGGAGGAATCATGATCGTTACCTATTCCGGACAGTTCACCGGAACCGTTGCGGGGCTGGGCTTCCTTTCTCTGGCAAGCCTTATATTCGGTCAATGGAAACCATTAGGCATTCTGGGCTCCACCTTCTTTTTCGGCTTCGCCACCACCATGGCCAATGTGAGCCAGGTAATCCCCGAGCTGGCGGTAATTCCACCGGTGCTCCTCAAAAGCTTCCCCTACGTCGCTACCCTGGTGGCCCTGGTCATCTTTTCCAAGTCCTCTCAAGCCCCCAAAGCAATCGGCGAACCCTTCCAACAGGATAAACGTTGAGCGAACCATCAGGCCGTCTGATCCTATGATCAGGCGGCTTTTTTTTACCCTAAAGAAATGGGACTTCTCATACGGCAGCTATCATCATATGGCAAGAAACCACTGAATCAGCGGATAGGATGAATCTACGGACACGCTGGAAAAGATGTAACCACGGAAAGGCACGGATTGTCACGGATAACACTCACCAGCAAAACATCAACTGATGCGGCAGGCAATGTAATCAAAAAAAACTTGCCCGGCGGTCTTACTTCGTTCATGGAGTATGATGAATTCGGGAACCTTATTCGGCAAACCTTGCCCAAAGGAGTAAACTACCAGGCACGGTATAACTCCAGGGGGCTGCTTGTTGAAGAATGGAGCGGAAATCAGCTTCCAACCTATTATTATTACGATGAGTTGGGGAGAAATATCGGTATTACAGATGCAGACAACCAGATCACCACTCTGTCTTATGATGAGTTCGGGAATCTATCCCGCACTGTGGATCCTGCCTCAGATGAATTCTTCGCACTGCATGATGAACGGGGCATGGTGGTATATGAGCGTAATTCCCGTGGAAAAGAGTGGATATATGCATACGATGCGAATGGAAACCTGAGTGGATCAATTGACCCCCGCCAAACCATTGCTGTTTATGATTATGATGAACGAAACTTGTTGGAAGAAATTAACTATACAAATACTGGTGAAGGTCTTAGCCACAGCCAGATGTTCGAGTATGATGAAGCAGGTCAAATTAAAACTGCCAGTGACAACGGTGTGGTTACAACATACAACAGCAAACCAGGGGCTTATCTATCTGACCCATACGGACTTATCCGTTCAGTTTCTACAGTAGGATATGGGACAGCATTCGAAACCTCATATGATTATGATACAATGCTCAGGATGACAGAGACTCGCTATTCTGACACTCATTCAGCCAGGTACAACTACAACAACCTTGGTCAACTCGAATCCATGCCACTGTATATCGACCAATTGAACTACAACGAAGCGGGGCTTCTATCAGACTACAACATGACCAACGGCGTAGAGCTCAACTACAACTATGACGCCAATTACCGCCTCTCCTCCATGAGCTACAGCAATGACGAAGGAACCCTCAAAAGTTACCGCTTCGCCTATGACATGGATGACAACATCATCGAAAAAAACGATGACTACTACAGCTATGACAGATTGGGACGACTCCAGTCAGCCATGATCATCGGCGATGCGGGAAGTAAAACCTGGGAACCCGATACATCCCAGCGAAGCTATGGGGTTGTGCAAAACGACGTCTTAGGAACAAAACCGCTTAGCCTCCAGGGAGAGGAACTTCAACTCTCCACAACAGCAGACAGCATGGTAATCGACACCGGCTTCGGCTACTCGGTACAATCTGTAGAAATACCTTTGCAAAACATCGACACCCAAAACCTCTCACCCGACATGTTCCAGGTATTTACCGCGCTCTACAATGGCAACAGTGCCTACCAACATCACGACGATGCCCGCATAGAACTCACTGAAACCAGCATCACCATCACCTTCTCAAGCCCGGTCTTTACCCGCTACATCAAACTCCACTCAACCATCCACACCCTCAATGACGATGGAACACCCAAACCCCTTGGCTCAATCCTGACGGCAAACACCGACACAATCAAAGTCACCGCCCTCACCGGAGGCTCCAACGAATTCTACAACTACACCCCGGATGGAAACCGAAGCCAAAAAAGCATCTTAGCCGGAAGCATGACCAACGACCCCTACCGCTACTACGCCAACTCAGACCTGGTCAAAACCGCCAACGGCTTTACCTACCGCTATGATGCCAACGGTAACTTAATCGAAAAAGGAACATCTGCCACCACCAACGGCGATGAAGTAACCATTCATCATGAAGGCCAATACACCCGCTACCACTGGGACCTTCTAAACCGCCTGGTAAAAGTTGAACGCCTCAATGACCAAGGCCAACTTGTTACGGTGAGCGAATACGGCTATGACATCAACAATTTACGAATTTATAAACACAACGAAGATGGTGAAGAAACCCACTATGTGTATGACATCAACGGCAACAGAATAGAAAAACACACAGAAGGGCAGAGCGAATATTACATCTTCCGCAAACTCCGCCATGTAGCTAAACGGGTAGTGGATGCTGATACCCACAACCACACCACCTATTTCTACTCAACAGACCATCTGGGCTCAACCGTGCTTGTAACAAACTTCATGGGAGATGAAGTATGGAGCGGAGAAACCAACCCCTTCGGAGACTCGGTATCTGGAAGCGGCGTTCTCTCTGATGAAGAGAGGGTGAAATATACCGGGAAAGACTTTGATGAAGACATCGGACTGTATTACTTCAATGCCCGGTGGTATGATGCTGAGATTGGGCGGTTTATATCGGAGGATCCGGCCCGGGATGGGGGAAACTGGTTTAGCTATG